>CATJCJ010000525.1 GCA_949738935.1 uncultured Eubacteriales bacterium
ATATCCAAGATATTCTTCCATTTCTGCCTCAAGCATTTGTTCGATTGTTCCCGCAAATAAACGTTTTAGTTTGTTCTGAATATCACCTGTGCTTTTGCAGTCTGCCATAAGCAGCTGTACAAGTTCCATTTTTCTCTTACTCAATCCATTCTTTCTTGTTTTCATGTCAATTACCTCCATTTTCTCTTTTGGTTATTATTGACATTTACACGGTTTAATATTCAGTCTCTTATAAAATTCGTCATTTAGTTGAAAATGCTTTTCTTATGTTGAAACGCTGGAGAGGGATTGCCGCAAGATACGCAAAACTCACTTCTTCTTTTGTTGCCGCTGTTCTAATTCGTTGTATTGCTATCCGGGCAAATGTTTTAGCCTAAACTATTGTCGACACTATCTAGTCTATTAGTAGAGCCTATTGTCTTACCATTACGAGATGTAGTCATTTTTTCTGTATTTTCAGGCATAAATGAATAAACTCAGTTCGCAAAGCAACGATTGAGTGATTTTGTCTTTATTAATTTTAGCATACACTGAATTCAATAATAACATGGTATATGATTTATCCCGAATTTCTCTTTTAAAAATTCGCTGACTCTGCTATTCTTTGCCCACTTATGTATCTGTTTTACATTTTTAAGTCCACATATACTCCCGAGTATTGCTATTGCAATTATTTCTGGTATTATGCCAAAATATCCATTATATTCTTCTGTTGTTTCAATTTCTTCATAATATTCTGTTATTCCGTTATTCTTCATAATTTTATTATATCATACTTGCCAAATTTTTAAAAATTGATTTGAGTACTTGGATAATTATTTTTTTGTTGGATTGTTATAAATTAAATTGCCATAATTTTTCGTTGTACTTTTCTAGATACAAAAGAAAATAAAAATTAATAAAAAAATTAAAGGGTTTTTAAAATATTTGTAGAATATATATTATATAAAACTTTTATAATTTTGTATAATAGTTTTACATAATAGGTCATTATAAAATATAGGACCAGAGATAAAGGGAGTTGATATTTATGCGTTATTCATTTACAGGAAAAAATACAACCGTTACTGATGCTTTGAAAGAAAAGATTACTTCAAAACTCGAAAGAATTGAAAAATTAGTTCCCGAAGGCGCAAGCGTTGTTGTTACACTCAGTGTTGTAAAGCTTGACCACACTATTGAAGTTACCGTTAATTTGCCTAAACGTATTTTGAGAGCCGAAGTTACTTCTCAAGATATGTACGCTGCTATTGATGAAGTCGCTGATGTTCTTGAAAAACAAATGGTTAAATATAAAAATCGATTAAGGGACAAGGCTCGTAGAGATACTTCATTTATTGATGAACTCAAATATTTTGAACCTATTGTTAAAGATGCCAAAGATGATGACAGCGAAGTTAAAATCGCTAAAACAAAAAAATTTGCTATTAAACCTATGGATGCCGAAGAAGCTGTTATGGAAATGGAAATGCTTGGACATAATTTCTTTGTTTATAGAAATGCCTCAAGTGATGAAGTTAATGTTGTCTATAAAAGAAAAAATGGGACTTATGGTCTTATTGAACCTGAGTATAATTAACTGTAAAATACACTGTGAAAAATAGTCTATATAAAAAAGGAGTCCGATTTTTAAATTATATAAATAATAAAAAATGGCACAACCATAACATTATTATACCAAAAGTTTTATCACTGTAAAGGCTAATGTTCAAAACCACTTATAACGATAAACTTTTTAATTTTTGGCGGTTAAGTGGTATTCCGCTGAAATATAATGTCATAAATATAGAAAAATAATAACAAAAAAGGACTTTTATTCTAAATAAACGGTTAAAAAGTCCTTTTTTTGTAATAAAATATAAATATGCAAACTACCACATTTTATTATATATTAAGACAAAAAATGTCAGCAGTAGATCCATTTCTAGATACTTGCTTTAGCAAATATTCCGTCTTGACTGCACTTTCCACAGTTATGACATAACTTTTTGCTTTGAACTTTTGTCATATCTGCGTTAGATATTCTGGCTCTTCTTTCTTCCAGCATATAATCTCATAGCTGATCTATCCCAAAGTTTCAATACTAATAATTATTGATATTATCTTCAAGATATTTGATAGCTATTTCTACGTATGACTCGCAAAATCACTTAATTACTGTAAACACAATAAAATTTTTGCCACTCTACAATAAAGGCTGTTAAATAATAAATTTAAAAGCTCCTTTATGTGCTGAATAAAATTATTAAGCAGAAACGGTATTATTGTATGTAATACACAATGATAATTTCTTTGGAATAAATATCCCCCAGTAAAACCCAACATCATAAACTTAAGAAAGAATCTGCTAAAAAAAACAGGTAGATTATTTTTATTTATGATAAAATATAAATAAATAGGGAAGTGGTTAAAATGAACAAGACATATATAAAAAGATTCCAAAAACTTTCTGAAGAATTAAGAAATCCAAAATTATCAGAATATGCCAGAATAGAAAATGAGAATACTTTTACAAGAAATAGGAAAATGCTATTAAATGATATTTATTATGCTATATTACAAAAAAAGGACTGACTACAGAATTTGAGCTCAGAAAATATTTCAGGGAGAAAAAAGAGATGAATAAAAAAGTATCAAAACAAGCGTATCTTTAGCAAAGGAAACGTTTAAATCCAAAAATATTCTCTTATTTGAATGATAAATACTTATCGGATTTTTATAATACTTCAGAACCTGAATTATGGAATGGTTATTTATTACTTGCTATAAATGGGAGCAAGGCAGAAGTTCCTAATTCTCAGGAAAATAAATACATATTTGGAATAAGCGGAAATCATCATCCAAAAAGCTGACAGATATGTGCTTTGATAAGCGGTATGTATGATAATTTTAAACGGTTTTTATTTAGACGTGCAAATTGCAAATATTTCAAACAGCGAAAGTGAACTTGCAAAAGAAAATCTAAAGCATTTGGAGATGTTAGAAATTAATAAACCTGTAGTATCTATTTTTGACAGAGGATATCCATCTTTAGAATTTATAGATTTCTTAG
>CATJCJ010000526.1 GCA_949738935.1 uncultured Eubacteriales bacterium
AATGGCAGCAGGACATAGCTTGCATGGATGGGATAATACAGAGATATACTTCACACGCACACAAAAGGATTATGACGCAATGACAGAAGTATTAGAAAACAGAAACGGCAAGATTATCATTGAAGTGATAGAGGCTACTGTATTAGATGATGAGGGTAACGGCTCTGATCAGTTTGGATTTTATGTGAAGTATGATTCAAAACGGTTTGCGAAGGGCGATAAGGTGCAGAGCGTATTTGTGTATAACCCTGAGACGAATTATGTTGATGATATCTTGTATAGAGTAGATTCATTGATTGAATGATGGCGAAAAAAATAAGCCTTGGCAGATTGTGTAATATGGTCTGTCAAGGCTTTAATTTTATGCTTATATTGTGGCTCTATTTTGCGTTTTGAGGGGTATTTTGAGTATTTATGCTTGTAGGGATACTCTTGTTGGATGATTGTGTTTTGATTGAAAATAAAAGCCGTATTTGCTTGTATAGTGCTTGTTTGTGGGGCACTGGTGCTATGGGTGTACTCGGTAGGTTTACATACTTAAAATCTGAGCTTGATCACCAAACCCGTGCATGTATTGCTCCCACACATCAAGCCTATTTTTCAAGACGCCGAACAAGAATCCAATTCACAAAAACTATATACTTTACTCATCATCAGAATACGTAGCATACCATTTTTTCCCAACTTTATATACGCTATCTTCATCCCAAACATGCCAATCATATGTTTTCCCCTGATATTTTACTTTGGCATACAACGTATAATCCGCAACATCATACCATGTTGTAGAACCTTTTAAATAGAATTTAACAGTTTTAGTTTGTCCGGGTTTGATAGTAACCGATTTCATTGATTTTAACCTTCTGTCAAATGATTTATAATCGACATTTACCACTTTCCCTTGCCTTATAATCGTTAAATTACTTGTACCATAATTTTTTATTCTTGCCGTAAAATAATTATCTCTCGTATAATAGTCATCTAAATATGCCATAAAATCTGGATAAGCAGGCATAACTTTGACTTTTATCTTATATTTTTTCCCATTCTGCAATGTTACTGTTAACGTACCTTCTTTTGGCTTTTTCCCACCTTCAACATATAAAGAGCCATCAGCATCTTGCCACCAATTTGCAAGTAATCCTTTAGTACAAGAAATATTTTTTGTTAATGGAAATGATCCTGCCGGTTTGGGCGATAATTTTATATTTTTCCCTTCTCCACTTCTTATTTTTATTGTCTTAATTGATTTAATGGAAGAAGATACTTTGTTATAACCTATTATTTTATACTTAATTCTAACGTCTGAATCACTTTTATTAATTAAAGTATATTCATACTTCCCCGCCGGAACATATATACTATCTGTATAAAACCAATAATTAAATTCCTCTGATTTATTCCATCCTTTCAAAGATTGATAATCATTCTGAATCAACTTTCCCTTTTTGTCTCTTAACTGAACTCTTATACCCCCACCGCAACAATCTTCATCCAAAATTTTTATATCTAAAGAAATTATAAGCAACATTTTTTTCTTTATTGTTACAGGAATTGTTGTTTGATTACCCTCATCATAATATACCGAATTAAGTTTAATTTTTCCAGACTTCACAAGAGTTTTTGCCTGCCCATCTATAGATGGAATTGATACTAGAATCCCAAAAAACAAAAGCCCAATTAATATTTTTCTTAAATTCTTTGCCATTATCCTTTTCCTCTCTCACACTTCCCAATCTTCCTCAGAATCTTCCGAAACATCCGATCCTTCAGTAAATATATCATATCACGTCTCACTGGATATTTCGACATAAAATCAGGATTATCGTCAAAAAACTTTTCCTGCTCTTCATCTGACAAATGTATCGTGAATTCCTCATAAAAATCAAGATCATCACCAAAAATAAAATTATGCAGCTTCCTTGTTTGTTTTACTGACAAATATATATTTTTCGGACATAAAGCATTAATCATATCATCTCCCCTTATTATTCTTATCACACCTCTTACCTCATTACATATTTTAGAGTTTATTACTCTAATTGTCAATAGAGTTTATAACTCTTAGATACAATAATCCCGAGGTGAGATTATGAATTACAGAGAACGCATCCGTGCATTACGTGAAGATAATGATTATACCCAGACTCAGATAGCAAATATTTTAAATATCGGTCAGCGTACTTATGCTGATTATGAACTTGGTAAAACCCGTATTCCGGTTGATGCCTTAATTAAGCTTGCCAAATTCTATGATGTGGATATGAATTATATCTGCGGTTTGAGCGGAGTACGGGGTAGGTTTCCGGTGGGATAGAAAGTTTTATACATTTTAGATATTACCTTAAACAATACAGCTTTAATACAACAAAATATTCCGAATTTTAAGAAAAACATTTTTATAATCTCATATTCCCTTGTTTATCTATTAAAATATATAATATACCCCTATGATTATACTTTATATATAAATATTATATTTGTTTACGTACAAATCAATTTCTTTAATTAACTCAGAAATATCAGGCAATGCATAATTTGCAGAATATTTACTAAGTTTAGGATTATTATTAAAAATCAAAACAATTTGCATATGTGAATAAAGTTTGATTAATTTACAATCAATATTATTATCAGCATATTGCACTGTCAAATTCTCATGTAATAATATATATTCATTATATATTTCAAGAATCTCATCTCGTAACTTCTTTACGTGCGGTTTATTCACATACAACTCAAAAACAGAAAAATTATTATCCTCTTCTTTCACGTATAAATACTTTGTTTTAAGTTTAATCAATAAATATTTAACAGGCAAATAGTATTCTCTTATTACTCTTCTCTTAAACCCATTTTCTATTTCTATTTTCTTATCTTTATATTGAATATATAAAACATAAAAATTCCCTAAAATTGATATCAGATTAATTCCTGATGATACAATTAATGTTGTAATCGATATGTTAATCTCTTGTTCGTTCATACCTTATACCCCTCTTCTATCAATTTTATATATCCATCTCGTGATATTTCCAAATCTTTATCTAGATAATCCTTTTCTTCCTTTATATATTTCAAGCATACATTTAACTCTTCAAATAATATTTTGCTCATTTCTCCATATTTCGGATTTTCCAAAAGATTGATATACTTTTCTATATACGAAATGATTATTTGATTAATAGAAGCCACATTATCAGAATAAATATCATTTACTAAATGTCTACGATAATTATCAATATACGTAATATGTCGATGTATAATACGTTCTTCATGTAATCTGCCGATTTTATCAGTTTTATTTTTAAAAATATATTCCGATTCTATGAATGATAACCCATTTCGTTCTTTTTGCAAAGCAATTATCTTATCATTAATTGGTTCCAAGTTATCACAACATTTGACAACAGCTTGATAAACTCTATCTATGATATATTCAAAATTGTAATTTTTGTATTTTTCAGAAAACACACTATTTTTTTTGCAAAATAATGGTTGCGTATTTGAAGTAAATCTACAAGAAAAAAATTCAAAATGTGTACAAATGAATTTTACATAATTTGTTCCAGCACATGTAATTCTAATATCAACATCTAATTTATTTTCTTCTTGATCATTCTGGGAATCTAATACCTTTTCAAGCTCAGTATATGTAACTGATTTAATATTATCAAAAGTAATTAAATGATTCCAAGTTCTTACATTTTTCAAATTATACATTCCCAAAAGTGAATTAATAAATTCTTCCTTACTAATTAAAGGTGTTACAAATTCATATAATCTATGTATTGAAATTGTCTCTGGATTCATCCTATCATAATCCGAATTAATGTCATCTGTATTCTGATTATACTCAGGTAACAAATTATACAAAATGGTTAATATTATTCGGGAAGCCGTAAACGCACTTTTATGACTTGTTGGCCATTCTATACCTATTTTTTCAAAATAACGATTTCTCATAAACTCATTATATATAAGTCTAAATAATATCCCTCTTGCACCATTCTTATCATAAGCATTTTTTCTTTTTAACAAATCCATTTTTTCTTTAATTTGAATTATATTTCTCTTACAAATTTCTGTAATACAAAACATAGCTCGTTTAAAATCATTGTTGAACATTGGAAATATATTATTTTTTATATAAATATCAGTACAAATTCTGTGAACATATTCTGCATTCTTTATAAAGGTTTTATTAGCTATTTCTTTCTTATATTTACGTATAAAATCAAATTTCTTTTCTACCACATATGCTTTATCAGTATCTAAGGATATATCAAAATACTTTGCAACATAATCAACGCTGTCAAAAAATTGATCAGCTATTTGCATTGCTGTGGTTTCCCGCATAGCAAAAACAAAAACTATATTTTCGTATCTTTTACTCCATTCTTTTTCTGAACTGTCAATTTTATCCATAATATTATTCATACCAGTTATAAAATTTTGATATTCATACATTGACTGTTCCAAAATATTATTACGATAAATAATATCCATATTATCTAGAATAAAAAACAATTTCCCTTTTGTTTGATCTGCCATATTTTTTGAAATATATAAAAAAGTCAAAATACACAACATCTGTTCCAAATTCATTTTGTATAAAATGTTATCAAGGCTTCTTTTTATTTTCTCAAAACCATTTGAATTAATAAGATTTTCTTTCAAAAAGTCAATAAAATCCAACAAAATATTATCTTGTTCAAACGCTTCATTAAACAAGTTACAATTTCTAGAATAAAAATCTAAAAATAAGCAAAAGGGATTTTCTTTATATTTTTCCGAACAATATTCATTTATAATCAGTTCAATAATCAGTTCGATCTTGAATATGAATTTTTGATTAAACGGAATTTGATTATTAGAATAATTGCCACTATCAAAATTCAAAAAAACACTATTTCCTTTTAAAGTTTCAGATATAAATTTCACAAAATTGCTACTACTGGATTGTTTAGGATTTAAATATTGTAATTGTCCTTTTAACTCATGCAAAATATTTCTTTTAGAATTATTATATCTTTGTTTAATAAGTTTTACTTCTTCTTTTCCCTCCATTGGCTGTTCTCTAAATAATTTATTTGTTAGTTTTATTTCCTCTTTTAGACATTCAGAATACTCTGGAAGCATAAATTTTTCTTCAATAATATTATTTAATAAATTCATAAAACATGTTTTACCACATCCTCTAAACCCTGTAATAAAAATTGTATTTTGTGTTGAATCATTCGCAACATATGCTATCGCCGCCAAACGTTCATATGTTTTATTGGATATAAAATAAAATTGTTCCAAAAAATCTTCGGGTTGAAATATCTTTTTGAATGCCTTATTGCATGATGAAGAATATGGGTTGCTTATAAAATAATCTGATACACTAATAGAATTAAACATATATAAAACATCTTCCTTCATATCTTTTCTCCATATAAATCATTTTTTCTTTAAATATGCTATTTATTATCTATTTTATTATATCTTCCTCTCCACCCATTCACAATTCCCGACAATTCCCGACACATCACGACAAACACATCTCACAACATAACAGGAAATTTCTCCCAAATCCACCCCAAAACCATCAAAATCCGCATAAGTTTTTCACTCTTAAAGTGTCTTTTATATAGAAACATAAAGGAAAAAGAATCAATGAATTGGTTAGAGAAAATCTCAGCAGACGAACACTTATATAACAATCTATCTTTATTTTTAGACCAATATGAAGTATCCGACTTAGAGAAAGCATTACAGCTATACCGCACAGCACATCAAACCTATATATGCAAAACTAAGCAAGGCAAGCAGTCAGTAACAAAAATCAACATCTATGATATTATTTATCTCGAAATCAAGAAACATGATATCTCTGTCCATACAACGCAAGGAACATACCACAAATACGGATCATTAGCTAATGAACTAAAATTCCTATCCTCTTATGGTTTCTTCAAGTGTACCAAAAACTGTATCGTGTCTTTAAATCATATCCAGTCAATACATGGTGACGATATCAATCTCATTGACGGTACACAGATACATATGAGCAGGAAATATGCTGCAACTATCATTATTGCTTTTTCACAAAGCAAACCTTTTTAAATGTAAGTGAAAAAAATAAGGACTCAACCAAGATATTTACATCTCAATCAAGTCCTTTTATTATCCTCAATCAACCATATTAAGGTAGGGGGTATGTTTCCATCAGAAATATTTAAGTACCTACTATATATGGGTATACCCTCTGAAAAATAATAAGTATGAGAATAAACAAAACAGATATTTATTTGTACAATCTTTTGTGATACAATTACAAAAAATCAAAAGGAGAAAATTTATGAAAAATAATAAAGAAGTAGATATTGTACAACATGAAAAACTTAAATTACATATTAAATATATTATTGTAATAGCTGTTGTCCTTCTTTTTGGAGGCGTAGTTCTCGCAACATCTAATCAAAATAAATTTGTTTCTCAAATATCTTTTGGAAGTACAATGACATCAATAATACTATCTGTTATAGCAATTTGGATGAGCATATCTGGTGAACGCACTACAAATGATATTAAATCAAAAATTTCTTATTCCGCTGATAGGTTATCAGAAACTACAGAAAAAATAGAAACTCTTAATAATAACCACACTGAAACATTAGACACGCAATTAAGCGAATTAAAAGATGTAAAAGAGCAATTATCAAAAATCATTCAATCTGTCAATCATATGGAAGAACAAGTCTCTTTTATGTACAATAAAAAGACTGCTTCTGAAACAAACAATCAAGATAATAACATGTCAGATACAAACAAAAACATCAAACTTTTTTATGATGTATATTCATGGGCTACAAATAATGAGCATTTTCAAGAATTTCTTTTTTGTAAAATAGCCCAAGCAGTGATTCAAAAAAATATAGACCACATTCCTTTTTCATTTAATGAGATTATGTCCTACTTAACACAATCTGGTATAAATACATATTACTTCATGTCAAATATAAATGCTTACTGGGGAATAATCAATACATTATTAGCTGCATCTGTATTCAATGATAATGAAGCAACAAAACAGATTTTACAAATAATAAACAATAAACTTAATGTTCAATCTCCACCTTTATAACATTTTACTCATAAATATAGGGCATACCAGACTTTTACATCGAGGCTGTAAAAAATCCTGTGTCTATGGAAAGCAAGACTTTCTGATATGAATTAGATATGTAAAGAATTACTTGTCGGTTTAACATTTTTATTGT
>CATJCJ010000527.1 GCA_949738935.1 uncultured Eubacteriales bacterium
TCGATTGTTTTTTATTTACTGCCTTTGCCATTTGCTAAAAATTATTATATAGATGTACTTAAATATTTTTTTAGCAATAATACTTTAGAACTATTAAAAGATAAAATATATTATCCTGATATAACACTTAACTATGAAAATGGTAATTTTGTTTTTGCACCCGAATATGAAATAATTACCATAATTTTAATAATTATATACTTAATAATTATGATTTTGCTTATCCGGCAAATTGTTTTATACATTATTTTAAAAATAAGAATTAATAGATATTCATTAAAAATTTACAATAAAGATATATTGTCAATATTAAACAATGAAAAGAAAAATTTAAAAATAAAAAAAGACATAACATTAAAAATTTCCGAATATATTGATACTGCTATGACAACAGGATTTTTTCGACCTACTATATTAATTCCTAAAAATGCAGTGAAAAAAGAAGATTTAATATGGATTATAAGACACGAATTAGTGCATATACATAATTGCGATTATATTTATAAAATAATTTGTATCATAATAATTTCTATTCATTGGTATAATCCTTTTACATATTTTCTTTTTAAGAGAGTATCTGCTTTCAGTGAATTTAATTGTGACGAATTTATTGTAAAAAAAATAAATCAGGAACAGCGTATGCAATACGGTTTTACCGTATTGAAGTTTTCTTCAAAAACAGACACTATGCCATTATATAAGGCAATGAGTATGCTTGGCAGCTATAATGTTAAAATTATGAAAGAGAGGTTAGATAATATGAAACACCCAAGTAAAAAAAGTAAAATTAAAAGTATTCTTCAAGCGGCATTGGTTATATCAGCTACATTTGTAAGTTCACTAACTGTATGTGCTTATACTGAATCAGAAAAAACACCAGAAAATTTAGATTTTCGTTCCAAAGTTCTGACAGATACAACTGCATATTTTGAGTATGGCGAACCTGATGAAACAGAACTTCCCAGTTTAGCTAGCGAAAAAAATGTTAGCAGCTATTTTGTTGATGAAGGCGGCAATATGTATGAAATCAATGAAAACAAAGCAAAAGCCCCTTGCAATCATACTTATGCTTCTGGAACATACACTGTTCATACAAAGAACGGAAATGGCTGCATTATGGATTATTACAAAGCTCAAAGGTGTACTAAATGCGGAAATGTTGTTTTGGGTACAAGATATAATACTGTAATATATGCTGTTTGCACACATTAATCGTATTTAATTCAGTAATTAGTGAAATACTCAAGCCTTATTTTAAAAATATTATTATTTTTATAAAAGGGTATGATGATTTTTTCGTCATACCTTTTTATTTACACAGGTGAGCAGTAGGTTAAAAAGAACAGCCCCTACTCAATTATTACCTATAATGATTTTTCTTTTTTTGTGATTTTTCTCTTTTCTTTTTCTATATATTTATATTTGTCTGAAATATCATCGTCTAAAATTTGCTCAATATTATATTTCAGATTTTCGTAAACTGACAATTCAGCTTTAGCTTTATTTTGTCGGACAGTAATATTATTTTTCAGAGTTTCAAGCCTTTCAATTTCAAGATTCAAGTCAATAGCTTTCGGAAGCATACCGTCAGGCTTTTTGGAACGGTTCATAATCTCAATAGATTTATTATATTTATCTATTTGTATCTGATTTTCAGCCTTGTATTTTGCCTGTTCATAAGGAGATTTTATTTTATGCAATTCAGCAATAACAGGCTTATACTGCCAGTACATACGCAAAGCTTTTATAATTTCCTTTTTTTCTGAAATTTGCGTATTAATATTTTGGATATTCTGATTATTTATATCAATTTGTTTTTGGCATTTTTTGAGCCTTTCATTTAATTCATCAAGGCTTTTAATGCCGTTTTCGTTCAAATAATTCAAAACACGAATTTGAATATCAACATTTTGGCTTTCAATATACCCATTTTGGTAATATTTATCAGAAGTAATAATTTTATCAATTTTCTTTTCTTTAAATTCTGCTTTTAATTTTTGATATTCCTCATTATTGCTGAAATACAGCTTTAGCATATCTTCACCATATTCCACTCCTAAATTTTCAACCCTTATAAACTGACTGCCTGTTATATGCTTAAAAGCAAGATGTTTGCCAAATTTAACCTCATAATCTTCTGAGCGTAAAATTTTAATAAAATCGTTATAATCATTTGCAGTTTTCAAGGCATTGTCAATAGAAAATTTAAGTCTTTTGCGGTATGACATTTTAATAATTTTATCGTCATAAATGTGTATTTTATGATTTTTTAGTTCTGTATGGTTTACAATTCTTTTTTTGATACTTTTTTCAGTATAGGCTGTTCCAAGGAGTTTTGTATTGAAAAATACTTCATTTTTTTCTCCCTTGAAATAAAGATATTTGCCTTGTTTTATTTCATATTTTTGGTATTGCATATAACCTAAAAATTCATCAAAAGTATTAGAATTGTCAACGGCATTGTCAATATCTTTTTTCAGCTTTTCTCTTTGATTTTTTTCTTTTGGAACTATAACCGAAAGACCGTTTTCTCTGCATAATTCATCACTCATATTTCTCATTTTTATAAGATTGTCGGGATTGTTGCGGAACTTCTTATAATTTTCAAAATCAACGGCATTTAGCAATATATGGTTATGTATATGTTTTCGGTCATTATGCGTACAGATTATAAACTGATAATTTGGATATAATCTTCTCATAAATTCCTGTCCTATTTCAAGAGCCTGCTGAGGAGTGATATTATCTTCGGGCGAAAACGACTGACAGATATGAACCGCTAAATTATTGCCTTTACGCATAGCGTATTGTGCAATTTCCTCAAATTGCTTTACCGTATTTTTTGTTGAACACATATAAGACGATACAAGAATATTATTATCTGTTTTATCGGGATTTTGAATATAATCAATTACCTGCTGAAGGTGTGTTCCTGATTTTATATTTTTTATTTTCACATAAGCCATATTATTATATTTTCCCTTTTTTAGCGTTAGTAAAAGTATCAAAAACATTGCTAATAATATTGTCTATATCGTTTATCTTTTTTTGCAAATCTTCAATTTCATTTTTATAAATATTGCCGTTTATATTTACAGCTTTTGCAATTTGATTTATGTTTATTCCGATTTTATTTATTTCGTTCGCCACATTCAAAAGCGGTTTTGTGTCGATAACAAAAAGCTGAGAATGTGTCAGTAAGTGCAGTACAAAATCACTGTAAGCGGAAATTTGAGATTTAGCTTTGTAATTTTTAAAATATTCGGCTTCATCTTTTGTAAATCTGAGAATTATTTGTTTATTTCTTGTTCTATTCTGCATATTTTTCCTCTTTTCATTTTTTAATTTTTGCGTAGCAAAACAATAGGGGCTTGGGGAATTTTCACCAAACGGATTTTAAGGCATCGCCTTAACAAGCTGTAACAGAAAAGCCGATTTTGAAAAAGTTCAAACGCCAAAAATTCATTTTTGAGCATATTGAAATTTTCAAAAAGGCTATCCTGTTGCTTTGCTTGCAAAATAGCAAAACTTAAAAATAATTTGCTATTTTTTTTATAAATCGCCTTTTTGGAATTTAAAACTCAAAATTTATGAGTTTCTGATTTTTAAAAATCTATTCTTTGGTTTTTTCCTTTGTCTTTTCCAACGCTGATAACAAATTCTCCTTTACTTGCAAAATAGCAAAACTTAAAAATAATTTGCTATTTTTTTTATAAATCGCCTTTTTGGAATTTAA
>CATJCJ010000528.1 GCA_949738935.1 uncultured Eubacteriales bacterium
AAGTATTCCCTCGGAAATCATAAGAGAAAGTTTTGTAATAGGAAAAAAGGAAATATTACAAAATGGTTATTATATAGAAAATAGATGTATAAAGTGCGGGCAATGTCTTAATGTTTGTCCCCAAAAATGTATTGATATAAAAGAAAATATTGCTATCATAAATCAAAATCATTGTCTGCACTGTGGAAATTGTTTTGAAAAATGTCCTGTAAATGCTGTAATAAGAAAAGAGTGATATTATTATGGAACGATTAGAAATAATAAATAAATTAAATACAATGCTACTTGAAGAAATGCCTGAATATAAGAGGAGTGCGTCAGAATTTGAAAATGATGTAAACGAGCAAAGACGGCTTTTACGTTCTCTTATGAATTTAAGGCAGCCTAAAAAACTAAATGAGGAATTTATTTCTTTACAAGACTGTTTACTTTTAGCAGAGAGAGAAGAAAAAGGTATTGTTGATATTATGAAAATTCCTTGTGTTGAAAATAATATAAAATTATGGAGAGGAGACATAACAAGACTTAATGCTGAAGCAATAGTCAACGCCGCTAATTCTCAACTTTTAGGCTGTTTTTATCCTTGTCATAATTGTATTGATAATGTTATTCATTCGGCAGCGGGTTTACAGCTTAGAGAAGAATGTAATATTATTATGCAAAAGCAGGGTCATATCGAGAAGAGAGGTAAGGCAAAAATAACAAAGGCTTATAATTTGCCAAGTGAATATGTTATCCATACAGTTGGACCTATAATAGCAGGAAAATTAACGGAAAAAGATTGTTATTTACTTTCAGAATGCTATCGTTCTTGTCTTGAAATAGCTGTAAAAAACAATATAAAATCAATAGCATTTTGCTGTATATCAACAGGTGAATTTCATTTTCCAAATGATAAGGCGGCTAAAATAGCGGTCAAAACAGTAAGAAAATTTTTATCCGAACATAAAAATATTGAGGTGATTTTTAATGTTTTCAAAGAATATGACGAAAAAATATACAGAAAATTGCTCAGAGAAAATAATTAAGCTCAAAGAGAAAATTGAAAATATAGATACAATTATAATTGGCGCCGGAGCGGGACTTTCCGCATCAGCGGGATTTGAATACAGCGGAAAAAGATTTGATGAATATTTTTTGGATTTTAAGGACAAATATCATTTTAACGATATGTATTCCGGCGGATTTTATCCTTATGATACACTTGAAGAATATTGGGCGTATTGGTCGAGATATATTTATATAAACCGTTACTGTGATATTCCAAAACCTGTATATGAAGATTTGCTTGATATTATTAAAGATAAGGATTATTTTATTATTACAACAAATGTAGACCAGTGTTTTCAAAAAGCTGGGTTTGACAAAGACAGACTATTTTACACACAGGGAGATTATGGACTTTTTCAATGTTCAGAACCTTGCTGCAATGAAACTTATGATAACGAAAAAGTAATACGCAAAATGGTTAATTTACAAAAAAATATGCGTATACCGTCTGAATTAATACCTTATTGCCCAAATTGTGGCAAACCTATGACTATGAATTTAAGAGCGGATGATACATTTGTTCAAGATATTGGTTGGTACAAGGCAAGCGAAAGATACTCAGAATTTTTAAAAAATCATAAAGACTGTAAAATACTATTTCTTGAATTGGGTGTAGGTTATAATACGCCTATTATAATTAAATATCCTTTTTGGGAAATGACACTGAAAAATAAAAATGCTTTTTACATTTGTTTGAATTTTGGCAACGCTTTTTGTCCTGATGACATAAAAAACAGGAGTATTTGTATAAATAATGATATAGGTTGTATTTTAAAAATTTTAAAATACCAATATTTATAATAATACAATAGAGCCACTGATTTTTACAACTCAAAATTTCTTCAACAAATACTCATTCATATAAATTTATAATCTCTAATTTCTTCTTCTGTGCCATACGAACGGTTTGTCCTGTACCACTTCGGCTTTTATAATAGTAGCATATACAACAGTCTGCGAGTTTTACAAGACGTGCGTTTCTTTTTTTCATACAATTTTTATTATAGTGTTCAGAACATAGTTCTATGCTATCCGCTAACGAAAGAATTTTGTTATATTGTTCTTTTTCATTGTTTTGTTTCCATTTTTTTGTTTGTTCTTCTTTTGGACAAGGCATAATAATATGTAGTTTTATATTTTTATATTTTTCACGAAGCTTTAAAACAGCAAGTTCACATTCTGTGTCAAAGCCGACAGCTCCGCCCGCATAAAAATTAACAGCACCGTTTTGTATCATTATTTCAAGTAAATTATACAAGTGTTCTTTTAATTCTTGTGTCATTTTGATATTTCTATGACCTGTAAAGCATATATTTTTCATTTAATCGCTCCTCTTTTTCAACATATTCCAACAAAGTGGTTATGACAGCGTAAATACGTTGCTGTTCATATTTATTAAGCTGACTGATTTTATCAAAAACAAGAGAAGTTTTTATTGTATAACGGCTATTTAAAACATCACATAAAATCATATCCGCACTAACATCAAGTGCATTTATAATACGAATAAATGTTGAAAGAGATGGAATTTTATCAGTCCGTTCAAGCATACCGATGTAATTCGGTGATAAATTTGTTAATTCCGCAAGTTTTTCCTGTTTCATTCCTCTTTCAATACGATATTTTCTAATATTGCTCCCAATTGTCTTCATATCCATATTATAACTTCACCTCACTAATAGTTGCTTTTTATGACTATTAGTATAGCTAATTTTATTTTAAAATTAAACCAACTATTAGGAAGTTAAATTTACTAATGGTTATAATAAAGATTTTTGAAAAAATTTTTATACAAATTAAATAAGCACGTTAGAATAATATACTTATTTAACGTGAGTTCGAAGAAAATTTATTATTAATGGAATCTTTTTCTATCGCAAAAAGGTTCCAAACCTTCAAAAATGCTCTTGAAGCGTTAAAAACTTTGAGGTTTCACCTCAAACTCCACAAACTTTTGAGCGAAACTAAGTTTTGCTGAGTTTCACTGCAATTTTTCGTCGAACTCATGTTAAGTTTAAATTTAAAAGTAACCCTAAGAACTTGTCTAAAATAATAATGGAGCATACGAGAATGACAACTCAGGGTGAAGAAAAGTTTAATTGTAATAATCATCCGTTTTATTCTGTAAAGTTAAATTTCACTCTGGGCTCATAACGGTATGATTTATAATGACAGGGACTTGAGAAAAAGTGGAAATCTGCCGAAAACGAAAATAGAAACGGATTCTTTTATAACTGTGCAATTACTTGAAAAGGAAAGAACTCTTAATTTTGACAGTCTGAAAATTATGACTGAAAAGATTATGAGTTCTTTTTGTTTTACTGTTTTGAATAATTAAAATGAGCTGTTTATTGTTAAAGTGAATAATCCTATGGCTGTTTATAATTTTGATGGATTTTATATTTACGCTTCTACAAAAGAGATTTTGAGTAAAGCGCTGATAAAGCTGGAAATTAAAGCACCTTATGTGAAATTAAATTAAGCTGCGGTGATATGCTTAAAATTGATGAGAGGGGAAATTTTGAAAAAGGGTTGTTTGATAGATATAACCAACTTTCTCAAAAATTGTTTGAGAACCTTTGAAGTAATGGTATTCATCTGATAATAAAACAAAAGAAGAACTCAAAAAAAAGGACTTATAGAGTTTTCTGACAGGCTTCTGCTTAGAAAAATAGCGATAATAGAATCAGTGTCAGATTGAACACTCAAGGCACAGAAGCTGCCGCAATTTTGTAGTAAACCTGGTATCAGGTCTTGCCGCTTACTCTTTTCTTCCAAAGAAACCGTCATTGTATATTACATACAATACAATTTCTGCTTAATAATTTTATTCAGTATATATTATTTCAGAGGTTTTTAAATTTTGCATTTAACGACCTCTTATTTTCTTGCTTTAAAAATTTTATTGTATTTTTTATCTTTTTTGTCGAACTCACGTTATCATAGCAAAAGACTCTTTTACGCACCTTTCAATTTTCATATTTTACTCCTCAAATCCCAATTTCTCGTTCCGCTTATCTGCCCGATAAACTATAATTTATAGGTTTATTTTAGTTTTACGCAGATACCGACAAAGCAGGTATATGGTTTTATAAGCGTCTCAAAAAAATGTTTATCACCTAAAGCATATTTGTGCTCCGTGATGAACCACTCATTCCAGGCAAGGTCAAAACATCCCATTTCCCAAGTTTCAATCATTTTAATTCTGTCGTGATTGCCAATAATTTCTTTCCACTCAGATGTACTTTTAAACATATAGGCATCATTCCCTAACCATTCGGAAAGAAGTTCTTCGGAACGTCCCGTGTATTCATCCTTTATGCCCGGAATACCAATCAATACCACAGCCTTATCATTCAAGAAAGGCAAAATTTTGTTTTCAAAAAAAACAAATTCGGCGGCAAAATAGTGATAGGAATCTATACTGACCAAAACATCAAACTGCTTTTTTTTAAAGCTCAAATTATTTGCGTCCTCACAAACAGGAACGATTTGTTTACCAACGCCCCAGTCTTCAAAACGTCTCTTATTATCGTCCGCATCAATCCAGATGTCATCAGCGTAAACTTTTACCCCTGTTTCTCTCGCAATTATAAGGCTCGTCAGACCTTTTCCACATCCTAAATCAAGAACTGTATTATCTTCATTAAGCCGTAAAGGATACTTCTTCAATAACTCTTCCAAAATTCTTGCGCTGTTAGGACCCATCAGCATTTCTGCTGTCATATATTTTTTATAATCATCAATATTCATATTTCAATACCTCCATAAATTTTGATTTGTCTGTTTAATGATTATATCAGGGACAAGCTCCCGCTTAGTACAAAAGAGCGGCAGACTGTTGGCAGCGATTTTTATTTTATAAAAATATTTACGGTTTTTTAATTTTATTTACAGTCAAAATTGTTGTGGTCTTTAATTATATCTTTAAACTGCATATTGTATAATTCGAAATATCGTCCTCCTTTTTCAAGCAGCTCGGTATGATTTCCCATCTCGACTATTTTTCCGTGTTCCATTACTATGATTTTATCGGCGTTTACAATTGTTGAAAGTCTGTGAGCGATAACGATAGAGGTTCTGTCTTTCATCAAATTTTCCAGAGCGTCTTGTACAAGTTCCTCAGATTCAGAATCCAGAGCGCTTGTCGCCTCGTCCAATATAAGAAGTTTTGGATTTTTTAAAAACACCCTAGCTATAGCTATACGCTGTTTTTGACCTCCCGATAATCCTATTCCTCGTTCTCCTAATAAAGTGTCAAATTTTTTAGGTGTATTCATTATAAAATCATAAGCGTTGGCGGCTTTGGCGGCATCTTCAATTTCTTTATCTGCGGCGTTGGGCTTGCCATACAGTAAATTTTCTTTTATTGTGCCGGAAAAAAGCAAAGTGTCCTGAAAAACCATTCCCATTTTCTCATATAATGATTTCAGAGAATAGTCTCTGATATCTGTGCCATTAATTATAACGCTTCCCTCATCAGGGTCGTAAAAACGAGTCAATATACTTACGAGCGTAGTTTTACCGCACCCGCTCGATCCCACAAGAGCTATATTTTCTCCCTGTCTAATACTGAAATCAATATCATATAAAGTATAATTTTCATCTTCCTCATTATATTTAAAATACAAATGACTGAAGTTTATATTTACAGGCGCATTATAATCAAGTGTTAAAGCGTCTCTTTTTTCTTTTATATCGATGGGAGTATCCAATATCTCAAATACTCTCTCAATTCCGGCGATACTTTTTGAGTATGCGAGATTTAATTCTGCAAATCTTCTTAAAGGCGTTATAAAGTATCCTAAATATGAGTAAAATATAATCAAATCACCTATAGTCATAGTGTCTTTCACTATATAAACAGCGGATAAGCATACGATAATCGAAACCGTTATTTCCGATAAAGAGCCTGTGACCGCTTCTCCCAACGAACTATAGCGATTTGTTTTTCTTATGAAACAGTAAATTTTCTCTGAGTATTTGTTAAATTTATTTATCTCATAATTTTCCATATTAAACAGTTTGATTGTTGCGAAACCCGCCATACGTTCCTGAGTGTATCCCGAGATTTCAGAAATATTATTCTGAACTTTTTTACTTGCCTTATAAATCTGTCCACGGATTTTTTTGGTAATAATAACCGAAAGCGGCACGGCGACGGCGCATATTAATGTCAGCGGTACGTTAATCGAAAACATAAGGGTTATGTATATTACAAACATTATAAAATCAATCCACACATTTGTAGCCACATTCCATATAAAAGTGTATACCGAATCCACATCGCTGCTTATTCTTGTGACAATATTTCCGGATTTGTTTTTATGATGAAATGAAGCCGACATTTTTTGCAAATGACTGTATAACTGACACCGCATAGTATGGGTTATTCTGTTTCCCGCTTGCATCGCACAGGTTTGTCTTAAAAACGCCGCCGGAATATATATAAATGAATATATCATAAGCAATATCATAAGCCATTTAATAATCTCATTTATTTTCTCGCTTGCCGTTAATGTTTCTGATATCAGCAGAGTGTCTGTGAAATATTTTAAAACCTGAGGAAGTATCAAAGGAAGTATTAATTTTAATACTCCAAAAACGCTTGAAAGCAGCACAAGATACCAATAAGGTTTTATATATGATAACAAACGGACAATACTTTTTTTCTTTATATTCATAATTAAGCCTCCTTTAATCTGTAATGTCTTTTGGAACTTTGAAAAATAAAGCCGTATAATTAATGTTATATTAAAGTATTGGAATATTCAATTAAATATATGCTAAAATTTTTCACAAATCTTATATATTATGCTATATTTTAAACCATAGTCATTATTATTCATAATTAACGGAGGTGAGTAAAATGGCTATTCCTATTCCCCCGGGGAAAGCAAATTATTGTTGAGAGAAATTTAAGACCCTCCGGTTTTTGTATGCCGTCTATGGAAATGGCTACAGACCATTACAGCGTAGGATTCGGGTCGAAAAAATGATATTTGATGAGTTATGCGAGCAAAGGGTTTATCATTTTTTCGATGAATTTCAAATTAAAATAGAGAGAATATTTTTTGAGATGCTTGATAAATATAATAAAAACACTCACTATATAGAATTTATACTTCAAAGAATGTTATACAGACTTTTAATAAGCATATGATATAATAAACTTAATAGCCATACTATAGGAAATAAATCACC
>CATJCJ010000529.1 GCA_949738935.1 uncultured Eubacteriales bacterium
AGAATGAATGAAATTGCCAATAGTGAAGCGTTTCAGGGCTTTGTGAACAATGCGATTGAAGCCCTATCAATGGTGGCGGGCATTGCCCTTGAAATCTTTAATTTGCTTGTGGGTGTTGCTGGAATCGTTGGGGAAAACTGGTCGTGGCTGTCTCCTATAATTTACGGTGTAGCCGGGGCTTTGGCTGTTTACTATGGTTGGTTGCTGTTGACAAAAGGCGCTGAAATGGCTATGGCGGCGGTTCATGGAATTGTTGCGGTAGCAAAGGGCATAATGGCGGCGGCAACAATGCTTGTAACAGGTGCAACATGGGCTGAAACAACCGCCCAATGGGGATTAAATTCTGCAATGTACGCTTGTCCTATTGTGTGGATTATTATTCTTATAATCGCCTTGATAGCCATATTCTATGCGGCTGTTGCGGCGATCAACCATTTTGCGGGAACTTCCGTTTCCGCAACGGGTATAATTTGCGGGGCGTTTATGGTTGCCCTTGCGTTTATCGGAAATATCTTTATTGCCTTGTGGAATCTGGTTGTAGATGTGTTTGTGCTGATCTATAACCTTGTGGCGGAAATAGCAAACTTTATCGGCAATATATTCACTGATCCTGTCGATGCGGTTTGTCGGTTATTCTTTGGAATGGCCGATATAGTGCTTGGCGTCCTTCAAGCATTAGCTTCGGCTATTGATGCAATCTTCGGTTCAAATCTTGCGGAAGGTGTTCAAGGCTGGCGTGATTCTCTTAGCGGTTGGGTTGATGAAACCTTCGGTAAGGGTAATGAAGTAATGGTAAAAATGAACGCCGACGATATGAAACTTGGGCGGTTTGAATACGGGGCAGCTTGGAATGCCGGGTATTCTTTCGGTGAAAGGATTGATGAAAGCATTGCAAATTTCGATCCTTCCAGCTTGTTTGATACCAATGTACCGGATGCGGATAACTACACTGATTTAAGCAATTACGGGGCGGGGCTTGCCGGGGATGTTGGAGATATAGCGGGCAACACCGGGGCAATCAAGGATTCAATGGATATTACAGAAGAAGATTTGAAATATCTTCGTGA
>CATJCJ010000530.1 GCA_949738935.1 uncultured Eubacteriales bacterium
AAAAATGAGAATTTTTATTATGAAATTCTCATTTTTTTGTGCAGAAAACAGAAAAAAAGGAAAATATGTATGATGTATTGACACAAATAAACAATAACTATATAATATAATTATAAAACATATGACGTATGATGAATACAAAAAAGTGAGGTGAAGTATAAATTAATAACATTTTATATATGTTCGGTTTTATTTAAAAATAATAAAATAAAGAAAGTGAGGAATTATTATGAGTACTGAAATTGCTGCTTTAAATTTAAATCCGACATTACTTGTGTCAGCCGCTATTATTGGATTAATTATAATGCTTGTTTTGATTATTAAGTTTAAAATACAAGCTATGATTTCTATACTTATTGGAGCTATCGCAATTGGGCTTATTGCTGGTATGCCAGTTGAATATATTGTTACAGCTGTAAATGATGGTATTGGAAATACATTAAAAGGAATAGCGTTGCTTGTAGGATTAGGGTCTATGTTTGGTGCGATACTTGAAATATCGGGAGGCGCTCAAACACTTGCTGTAACGATGGTAAAATGGTTTGGTGATAAAAAAGCCGCTTGGGCACTCGGAATTACTGGTTTAGTAATAGCAATGCCTGTATTCTTTGACGCAGGTTTAATTATATTGATTCCTCTTGCGTTTTCACTTGCTAAAAGAACAAAAAGGTCTTCATTATTTTATGTAATTCCACTTTTAGCAGGTCTTGCGGTAGGTCACGCTTTTATTCCTCCCACTCCCGGTCCGATTCTCGTTTCAACAATGCTTGGAGTAGACCTTGGTTTTGTAATGATAGTAGGCATCTTCTGTGGTATATTTGCTATGATTATTGCGGGACCTGTATGGGGAAGTATATGTGGTAAAAATTATAATATTCCTGTTCCTGAGCACGTAGCTAATCAGGAGGATTTTGATGAATCAAAATTACCTAATTTCTGGGTTATTGTTGGAATTATACTGATTCCTCTTTTGTTAATTATTTTAGATTCAGTAACGGGTGTTATTCCCGCTCTTAGTTTTCTTCAGCCTGTTTTCAGCTTTCTTGGTGAACCTTTTGTCGCTCTTTTAATAGCAACTGTAGCGGCAATGCTAATACTTGGTATAAAACACGGATATACTACTGAAGAATTGGAAAAGGTTATGACAAAATCTTTGGAACCCACTGGTCTGATTTTGTTAGTTACGGCGTGCGGCGGAGTACTTCGTTATGTATTACAATATTCAGGTTTAGGAGATGTAATAGGAAACGCAGTAGCGTCTATGTCTCTTCCGATAGTAGTTCTTGCGTTTATTGTGGCAGCCTTGGTTCGAATATGTGTAGGTTCTTCAACTGTGGCAATGACAATGGCAGCAGGAATTATTGCGGCAATTCCCGGAATATCAGAATTATCGCCGTTATATCTTGCGTGTACAACAGCCGCTATTGCCGGAGGAGCGACAGTATGTTCACAATTTAACGATTCAGGTTTTTGGCTTGTAAAATCTCTTGTTGGAATGGACGAAAAAACTACATTAAAAACGTGGACAATTATGGAAACTCTTGTTGGCGGAACAGGATTTTTGGTAGCATTGATTATATCATTTTTTGCGTAAGAATATTTTAAAAATATCTGCAAATAATAATATCAATATTAAAATAAAAATGGAGTGATAATATGATTAATTTAAAAAGTCAGGAAATGCGTAAACTTGCACCAGAGCTTGACCCTTTGCGTATAGGAACAGGCTGGAAACCGGAAGATTTGTCAAAGCCGCAGATAATAATTGAGAGTACATACGGAGACAGTCATCCTGGAAGCGGACATTTGAATATCTTAGTAGAAGAAGTAAAAAAAGGAATAGAAGAAGCTGGGGGTTTTGGAGCGAGATATTTTTGTACAGATATATGTGATGGAGAAAGTCAGGGAACAGACGGAATAAATTTTAGCCTTGTAAGCCGTGAGATGATTTCAAATATGATTGAAATTTACGCAAACGCTACACCTTTTGACGCTGGAGTTTATCTTTCCAGCTGCGATAAAGGATTGCCTGGGAATTTAATGGGATTATGCAGAGTTAATATTCCAGCTATAATTGTACCTGGAGGAACTATGAACGCCGGTCCTGATATGCTTACTTTAGAACAGCTTGGAATGTACAGTGCCAAATATCAAAGAGGAGAAATCAATGAAGATACTTTAAATTGGGCAAAAACTCACGCCTGTCCAAGCTGTGGAGCTTGCTCTTTCATAGGAACGGCTTCTACAATGCAAATTATGGCGGAAGCTCTTGGGCTTGCTTTGCCGGGAAGCGCGTTAATGCCTGCCACAAGTCCCGACCTTTTAGATTTTGCCAGAGAAGCTGGAAAACTGGCTGTAAAGCTCGCTTTGTCGGAAAATATGAGACCAAGTAATATTGTTACAATGGATAGTTTTGAAAACGCTATTTTAGTTCACGCTGCTGTTTCTGGAAGCACTAACTGTCTTCTTCATATACCAGCTATTGCTCACGAGTTAAATATTGAAATTACAGGAGATACTTTTGATAGGCTTCACAGAAACGCAAGATATCTTCTTGATGTTCGTCCGGCGGGACGTTGGCCGGCTGAATGTTTCTATTATGCCGGAGGTGTTCCTGCTATTATGGAAGAAATAAAAGATTATCTGCACTTAGATGTTATGACAATAACAGGAAAAACATTGGGAGAAAACCTTGATGAATTAAAGGAAAAAGGATTTTATGAGCGTTGTGATAAATGGCTTCAAGAATTTAATAAACGCTACTGTTGTTCGGTAACATATGGAAATGATTTAACAAAAGAAGATATTATTCGCCCATATGACAAAGCAATCGGAATAGATGGAAGTATTGCTATTTTAAAGGGAAATTTAGCTCCAGAGGGTGCGGTTATTAAACATACAGCTTGTCCTAAAGAAATGTTTCGTGCGGTATTGAAAGCAAAACCTTTTGACAGTGAGGAAGAATGTCTTGACGCTGTTTTAAAGCATAAGGTTGAAAAGGGAGACGCTGTGTTTATTCGTTATGAGGGTCCAAAAGGAAGCGGTATGCCTGAAATGTTTTATACTTCAGAAGCAATCAGCAGTGATAAAGAACTTGGCCGTAGTATCGCTCTTATTACAGATGGACGTTTTTCAGGTGCTTCTACAGGTCCAGTGATAGGTCATTGCAGTCCTGAAGCGGCCGATGGAGGTCCTATAGCGTTGATTGAAGAAAATGATTTAATAGAAATTGATATATTAGAAAGAAAGTTAAATATTATTGGTATTAATGGAGAAAAGAAATCTCCGAAAGAAATTGATGATATTCTGGCGGAACGAAGAAAAAATTGGAAACCAAAAGAAATTAAATATAAAAGAGGCGCTTTGCGTTTATTTAGTGAACACGCCGTTAGTCCTATGAAAGGTGCATATCTTGATTATAATAATTAAGCAATAATATAAATAGAGGACCAAAAATAAAAAATGGTCCTCTATTTTATTTATACGATGTAAAGCAATACCACTTATAAGAGAGTGTATTTGAAAACTAAAATATCAAAAAAATTATAAAAAATAAAATTATAGCAATCCGCAAGATTTTCAGAGCAAAACAACAAAATAATGATTGAATATATCTGTTTTTTATAATTTGTCAAAGGCATTATTTTATTGTTTTGCTATAGATTGAACTGTTTTCATTTATTTTTTTCAATTTTTTTTGCTATTCATAAAAGAATAATCTCCGAAAAAATAAGATTTTAGATATTTTTAACAGTTGACATAAGATTTTAGATATGTTCTAAATAAAAATCTTGATTTTATAATATTTGAATTTTTATTGTGATAATGTTAAAAAGTTAGTATAATTTTTAATAATAAGAAACAAAAAAATAAACAATTGAGTATAATTTTATTTAAAGTGGAGGTAAATATGATTATTTTACAACAAATGATAATATTTTTTATATTAATGCTGATAGGTGTTTATTCTAAAAAAAAAGGACTTATTAATAATAATAATCAAAAACAGCTTTCAGGTATCGTAGTTAATATTGGAAATCCTGCGATGATTCTTTCTGGAAGTATTAGCAAAGAAAATATTATGAATCCCAATGAATTGTTATTATCATTATTAGTAGCGATAGGTATTTTTAAAATAATGATTTTGCTGGCAATTTTTCTTCCAAAATTATTTGGATTTCATCATAAAAACTATGGAATAGTAAAATTAATGCTTATTTTTTCAAATATTGGTTTTATGGGTATGCCAATGGTTTCATCAATATATGGAACGGAAGCTTTAATGTATGTAACTATATTCCTTATTCCTTTTAATGTGTTGGTATATACATATGGTATATACATTCTTCAAAAAGATAATAAAACTTCAAAAGAAAAATATAAATTAAATAATATTTTTAATATTGGAGTAATTGCGTGCTTTATATCAATCATATTGTATTTTATTCCTATATGTATTCCATATTTTATTACTGAGACAATATCTATGTTAAGTAAAATTACAGGTCCTTTAAGTATGATGATAATTGGAGCGTCTATGCTTGATATTGAGTGGAAAGAACTTTTGAGTGATACTCATTTAATTTTATTCTCAATCGTTAAAATGATAATTTTGCCTTTAATTATTTTATTTATTTTAAAAGAAATGATTAATAATGAAATATTGCTGGGCGTAAGTTTAATAATGCTTGCAACACCTGTAGGTAGTATGACAGCGATGTTAGCAAGTCAGTATGCTGAGGAAAGTTATCCTTTGGCTACAAAAGGAGTATCTATGACAACAATTATGTCAGTTGTTACAATACCATTTATATCATTAATAACAGGAATTGAGTAAATTTTAATAAATTAATTAAATCATAAATAAATCTGATTAATAATATTATTAATATTTTGTAACAAATATTTTTATATTATACTTATA
>CATJCJ010000531.1 GCA_949738935.1 uncultured Eubacteriales bacterium
AAAAGTATATAAAAAGCCAAAAACAAAAAATTGGTATTCTGTTACAAAATCGATATCGCCATTTTTAAGTTTATATTTGAAATCTGTTAGTGTCATATGCAAATATATTTTGACTTCATTGGGTTTAATAATAAATGTTGAGATTAAACATTCAAGGGCCTTTATGCTTTTAACAGCTTTTTTATAGCATAATTCGGCTATGCCGGATATAAATTCAGAATGATTTTTCATATATTTCGGCAATCTGTCAAAAATATGGTTTTCGACATTATAAGCTGACCCCGAAAAATCAAGAGCGATTTTATCGGCAAAATCAGAAATATCCTCCATTATTATTTGTTTTATCATTGAGTTTATAGCCATTTTTTCAGTAAAAATCATTTTAAAGGAACTTGTGCTCATAAATATTACCTCCATTTGAGAATATATCTTTGTTAATTTTAATGAACCTTTGCTGCAAATTATCAACTTTTATCGCCTCTGTACGAGGTGTTCCCTTTTCGTAAATTTTATTCAGCATATTGTTTTCGTTGAGAATATCAAGCAATCGGCTTATATTTAAGTTAAAAATAAAATTATTTTTTTTAGAGTAATCATAAACCAGTTTAAAAAGTTTTTCAGACTTAACATAAATAAAGTAATCATCGTAAAAACCTAAAAAATCAGGAGGAACTAAACGTTTTCCCAAACTGTTTATGTATTTTACATCTGATGTTTGTCCTCTGTTCGCGTTGTGTTTAATTTCGTAAAGTTTGAATTTCTGCGTTGCCAAATTCTCGTTAAAAGCGTTAATAATAATTTCCTGCGGAGTAACTGTCTGCGTTTTTTCTTCCATAGAAAAAACTATGGCAATAAGTTCGGTTTTCATTTCTTCAAAACTTAATAAGTCAGCGGAAATATTATTTTCTGTTAAAAACTTATTTAAAATTTTGTGCTGAGCCAGCAGCCACGCCACGGCATTTCTCCAGCGGTTAAATTTTAATTCTGACAGCTCTGATAAGTCGTTTTTAGTGATATTTTTTTGAAGTTTAAAAAATTTTTCTGTAAAATTTTCTTGCGCAAGCGTCCATTTTGTGTATTCTATAAGAATACTATTAAGGATAGGAGCGGCTTCTTTCAATTCAGAAATATTAACATTATTAAGCATATTTTTGTCAATATCAAGAATAAAAAGTCTGTAAAAGTCTGAGGGAGTTAGATTATTGGGCAACTCCTCGCAAGTAATGCATAAGAGATTTTTCAATTCAATTTCTCTGTTAAAAACCTTTTTTGCGTCATTATCGCCATAACACCTTAGCAAGATTTTTAAATTTTCGGTCATATCTGTTTTGTCTTTACCACTTGTCGGGTAAAAATCGTCTACAATAAATGGCAAATCCACAATATCCTTGCTTTTGTCAAATATTGCCGCTTTTGTGTCCTTAAATTTTGACATAATTTTATTGTTATAAATTTTTAAAGTTTGTAACAACGCTCCCGCTAAAGTGCTTTTGCCTGACTGTGTAAGCCCCCTCAAAACAAGTATAAATTTGGGCTCGTCACCATTTCCAAATTCAGTTAGCCGAGTGGTCATTGTCGATAAAAACAAGAAATCAAGTACCACGTTTGATATAATTGGCGGACTTATTTTCGCTATAATCTTTTTAAAAAAATCCTCTATTTTGTCGGGAATAAATTCCTCTGTCTCAATTGAAAATCTTTGCTGTAAGCTGTCCTTCAACTTGACTTTTTGTATGATTGAATCTTTACCGATAAGTTTATTCCCTAAGCAGAAAAACTCCTCGCCCTCTCCAAGTTTGGAATAGCCTATATGGTCGATAAGCTCAATAAGCTCTAAAAAACTTGCTTGCCTATAAATTAGTTTTCTTAGAGCTTTCAGCAATTTTTCGTCATTAATATCGTAATAACAAAATGTTGAAAGCTTTTTGAAAAAAGGTCGAATGTTGATGAGTTCGTTATCTGAAATTAAAAATTCGCCGGCTTTTGATATTTTTAAATCTTTGTCCTCTTTAGAATAAAAGCCTTTAATAAGCTCAATTTTATACACTTTCTCGTGTGATTTAGATTCCATAATAGTTCTCTGTGTTACTAAAGGAAAAAGCTTAATTTCATTAGTTTCATCAAAAGTAAAGGTATTTTTAGTTTTGTCAAAGTCACACGAATTTTCATAAAAAACCTTTTTGATACTGTCATTAATTGGAATAAAAACTTCTTCTATTTTAAAAACCTCCTTAAGTCTATTTGTATACAATTTTACCATAAATATCTCTAATATCAACAGCTTATATGTATAATATATACAAATATATTAACCATATAAAAAATTAAAAATATTGTATATAGAAATTTTAATAAACATTGATATAATTAAAAAAATATCGTATAATAAAAATTTATGTATAAAATATAAATTTTTATTATACGATATTTTTTAGTTTTTATATATTTTTAGGCTTTGTTATTTCTATATTTTCTGTCCAGTGAGCATTAAAGTTCACATTTTTAAGATTGCTGTGATTAATTTTTTCATATAATTTATCAATTAAGGACTTATATGACTCTAAATGATTTATGTATTCTTGTACAACAGGTAGATTTTTGTATAAATAATAATTTTTCTCTGATAATTTTTTAAAAAACGATGTTTCAGAGGCTTTTTTACTTGGAATCACATCATTATCTAAAAAATAAGACAACGCTTTATCAAAATATGATGATTTAACCATATTATCTGAAGTGCCGATAACCTGCTCTATTTCAAGTTTAATATAATTATCGCATAGTTTTAAGTCATACCCAAAATATGATATTATTAAAGTAATAATAATACATTGAAGAAATTTAAATATATTTACATTTATATATGAAATTAAGTCTGATAATATATATCCCCAGCATAAGTTTAAGCTAATATAGTATTTTGTTCTTCTTACTATGTCAAAAAAGTCACTGCTTAAATTGACAATATTGTCCATATTCATAAAAATATTTATTAATTTAAAACGTGATAAAATATACGGCATAGAGGATATATCATCAAAAATATCAATTATATTCAATAAACTGTATGGTTTGTAATTTAATTTTCTATAATTTACGTTTTTAACAATAGAAAGAGTTAAGTTAATATTAAAAAGTGTTTCCATAGAGTATAAATCCATTAAGCTTGTCTTTTTATATAAAATATTTCTTTTGCTTTCAATATTTCTGTAAACCTTATTAAAATCATCAATACAATTTTTGTAAAAATTATAATTTCTTTGCTGACTTAAATAAGCTTTATCATTTTTAATTGGTTTATTTATACTTTTAACCATATTATAAAATAGTAAACTATTTTGTGGTATGGAATATATATATTTATTTTGGTCATTAGCAGCTATATATGAACTGCCTGATATATTGTCAAAAACTTCAGAATCTTTTAAATTGCTTAGTTTTTTATAAATATTGGCGTCAAGTACTTTTACAGCGTTAAAATTTTTATCTTTTTTATATACTCTTCCCTCGAATTTCAATCTCTCTACGCATAAAACATAGGGTTTCTCATATTTATAATTATTACTTCCATTAATACAGTGATTAAAATACAAATAAATTGATATAGCTAAATCTCCTGCCAGTAAATCCTTTAAAAAATCTGTATTAATTTCAAGCCTTTTTGAAACGCCGTTGCTTATATAGTCTATATTTATATCCGCAAAATCGTCAATATCATACATTTTAAAAGCTATATCTATAAAATTGTCTAAAGTTAAATTTTCTTTCTTTATGCTGTTTAATTTTTCTAAAGCCTCATTAAAGCTAAACAGATAATCTTTATTTTCATCATCAATGTAATCATTATTATATCTAAAAGAATACCCGTTTGTTTCTAAAAAACTTTTTATATTATTTAAATTATCAAAATTAAAATCCGGTAATGGATTAAATAATAATTTTTGAACTTCTCTATTCATTTTATCACCACACAGCATAAATTTTTATTAAATCATAATCTCTTCAATTATATCAAATTTACATAGTTAATCAAATAGTTATTTGAATAATAATTTTTTATCATAAAGAAATAACATATAATGTTTTTTGGTAATTAATATTAAGTATTTATATATGTTTTATATTATTTAATTATAATAAATTTTAATAATGGTTATAACATATGAGTATTGAAAAAATACATAAATGCGTATTGATTATAATACTATTTATGTACAGAAAGGAATAAATCATATGATTAATTCAGATGATGAACTAAACATAGGTTATATCTTAGAAGATATATTCTCTTTTCATACTATGAATTGAGTAAAGATATATCATTTAAAGAGATACTAAAGGTTAAAGATTACCTTAGAGAGGGCTTCGGGGAGAGACGTGAACAGGGAGAGGGAAAATATAAGTATGTCAAATGGAGCATATTTAACGAATCAGTAAGGGTAATTTTACGAATACAAAACGGATATATTAAAGATGATTATTACAGTAATTCCATAACCCTTATAATAAATCCGAGGTCGCTTATTGAGGGAAAAATTGAGCATTTCAGAATATTTAAAAACACTTTAGAGAATGTAAATTTATTAATCAAAAAAATAAGAGAGATTATAAAAAGTATAGGAGCTGATACAGCGATAGCTTACAATTTGAATAATTTATATGGATTTAAGCTTACAAGAATAGATTTATGTACAAATGTTGTTTTCTATTCAGAAAAAACAACGAACGATTTATTTACCCTTATGAAAAGAGGCGATATGTGCAAAAATATGGAAGAAATCAAGGTTTATGACAAAATATCAAAAAGGAAAAAGCCTTATAGAGACGCTATAGCTTTTAGGGGTAACGATATTAAAATAAACATATATAACAAGCTTAAAGAGCTTGAAAATAATGATAAACAAGAGGCTTTAAACTTAAATAATTTTAATGGATTTATACGATTTGAGATAGTATGGGGAAAAGAAAAACTGCGAAAAATAAGGCAAAAGTACAGACAATATGAATTGCTTTCGGAATTTCTTTTAGATGTACATATTCATAGTAAAAACGAAATAAAGAAATGTGTAGAAAAGTTGTTTAAGAAAGGCAGGTATTTTACAGTTGAAGACGCTGTAGACTGGCTGAATTTATGCGTTCGAGACGGCATTATAAAAGGAAAAACAAAAGATAATATGGTTGAATTTATACATTTAGTATCTGATAAAAGAAGTTTCGCTGAGGCTATAAAAGAACGCCCTGATTATAATATATTAGAGAATAAATTTGAAAATGAGAGGATAAATCTGAATCCCGTGACTATTCCTGTAAGGTGGATTAACGGAACTTACAGAATTTTGCCAAGTGTGTATGAAATGCTTGGATTTGACGATATTGAGAAAGATAGAGAAATTAAAAAAAAAGTTGAAATATATAGAAAATAAAAGTAAAAAACTAAAAAGAGAGGGTTTTAAAATGAACTACAGAAAAATAGACATAGATGAAGTTTTAGAGGAATTTAATTTCCCGTTAAACCGAGGTATATAAAATGGTCTAACGGGTATTTTTGTATTTACCAATAGGAATCAAAGAATTTTAAATAATCCTCAAAATCACATTTGTTGATTCTCCATAATTTGCTGTTTCCTACTCTGTAAGCGGGAATAGTCCTATTATTAAGCATATCATAAATGGTATTTTTAGATAAGTTTAAAATTTCCATTAAATCCTTGGGTTTAAGAATTTCGGGATAATCTTTAAGCATAATAAAAATCTCCCTATATTTTTTTATCCTATTGTTGCTTATTATAGGTTGTTATTGCTTAATATGTAATTAAAGATATTAACGTCTTATTTTAACTATTTCAGCTACAATATCGGCAATTCTGTCAGCGTCTTCTTTAGGGAGATTTTTTATATTAAATGAGATTTTCTCAATAGCCTCAGAATTATCAATAACTGGGGTATCTGAACCAAAATCAAGAAGCTGAGAGAGGGTAATATTTAGAGCTGTACATATTTTGTTTAAAGTATCAATAGTGGGGCATTTTAAACCTCTTTCTATATGACCTATATATGTAGGATTTATACCAGCGTTAAGAGCTAATTCCTCCTGACTTAATCTCTTTAAAATCCTGAAATAACGTATTCTTTCACCTGTCTGTACAGTTAAAGCCTGTTTATTATTTTCCATAAAATTTGTCCTTTCATTTATTATATAAATAAATTTAGGATATTTATAGATAGCATTCAACGGCATATAGATATTAATTAATATGTATTAAAGATATTGACAAGTGATTTTTATAAGTAGTATAATAAATAAGGTTAGCAATAAAAAACTGTCACAAAGTATGAATTATGACAGTAAATTTTGTCGTAAATCCTCCTTAAAATGCTGTTTTGAGCTAAAATCATTAGTTTTATCATTAATGAAATTTAAGACAGTTTCACATATATATTATTATCGTGTATGCAAAGGAGGATTGAGGTTTACATACACAAGAAAAGGGGTAAATAATCAATCCAAATCTCTCAGGGATTGCGACTTTACCATAATGAAATTAGGGGCAGAATACAAATTATCTATGACCCCAAAGGAGGAATCTTTATGTGTAAAAGTAAGTTTAAAAGAGGTCTTATGAGTGTAGTTGCATTGGGAATGTCTGCTGTGATGTTCTGTGGATGTGGGCTTGACAGCGTGTTTGAGCATGAGCCGGTTGACCCCGCGTTTAATCCTAACGGTGTTAATAATGGTAATGCCGATGTGGGTGTTCCTAAAAACAATGTTCAGGAACCTGCTACTGAACCTGCTAAGAGTGAGACTCCGGTTGAGACTACTACTATTAGCAAGGAAGAAGCTGCTAAGCAGAAGAGACTTGAAAAGGCTAAAGAAGGCAATAGAGCTATGGAAGACATTCTTAACAAGAGTGGTCATAGCATGGATCCAAACAAACGTCTCGGCAAAGACAGCAATGGAAATTACGTTGAAAAGAAATGCGTAAACCCATATTGTGGTTGTGTTGATTGCAAGTGCAAACCTAAATGCGAGTGCGACGACAGATAGCAGTTTAAACTTATTTGACTTTCTATTAATTTAGAAAGTCAAGGGGATAATGGTTAAACAGCGAAACGAAGTTTCGCACAGGGTTTAGGTCAAGCCTTTGGG
>CATJCJ010000532.1 GCA_949738935.1 uncultured Eubacteriales bacterium
ATTGTGCGGCGAGAAATGGAAGAAGATATGCCTATTCAGATAGCCGGCATACAGAAAGTAGATGACTCTATTATTGTGGGCTATGCAGTTGGCGAAGAAAATCAAATGAAAACATTTGGTTTTTTACAGTTTGTTTTAAATAAAAATACAGATAAGTATAAAATGTACCATAATCATAATGATTTATTAGAAACTTCTTTTCTTGATATATCAGTTGGTAAATTTTCAACTAATTTTGTAGATGATACATTATTAAAACCTTATTATATATTTTTGTGTGATAATTCTAATCTAAAAGAGATTGACTTGTTGGAAAAGATAAATGATGAATATCAGATACAAGATAAGATTACAGTTTGTGATGGATTATTTATGAGTATATGGGTGCTGCCTGAAGCAGGGAAATACACGTTTTTGCGTGATAATAATGAAGAATGGTTTAGTCGTTATTTTGTCAGTGATACACAGTTGTTTACTGATAATAATGGTAATGAACTGAGTATACGTTTTGATATTGATTATTCTGATATGATATCCGGTGGTCAAGCTAATATTAGCAGTACAATGACATTAGTTGGCGCGACAAATTTAAAAGAATACTATGCGGAAAAAGTAATATTGCGTCAAACATCTCGTCCATGTACAGCTTGGATGTATATTAGTATAAATAATTTATCTAAAAAACTTTCTGTTGATTTAGGACAACATATTGATACTCTCTTAAGCAATATTGAAATCCCAAATGAATACGATAATATAACAAAAATTGGATTTAAGCATATATATGTTCAATCAAGCGGAGAATATGTGCGTAGCATTCAAGTAATGCCAGACAAAAAAAATAATATAAAACTAGGATATTTTTTCAGCTTAAATAGTAAAATTGGTGATTATTTTAATAAACCAGACTATGGCAATGATTTATTACAAGACAATAAATTGAAAATAGAATGGTTGATTGATATTAAATCTAATTCAGAAAAGGAAACTAAAACATATACAGTTAGACAAAATGTGCCAATTATAATAAAGTAAAATATAGTAAATATTCTATAAAAATATACTTAGTAGATACAATCTTCTGCTAAGTATATTTTTGTTTTATGAAAGAAAAATAAATTTTTTTTGTTTTATGTAACATTTTAGTCTTTTCGTTACGTGTATATAGTAGAGGGAAGAATTACCAAAGATTTATCAAGAACGGTAAGCTTTTCATTAACTGATTGAAAGAATATGGCTAGAGGGAGGATAGAGGTATTTTAACCGTTATGATTTGGTTACAAATGTGTAATTTCATTCTCTAAAAAATGAAATGAGGTGATTTTTATGAAAATGTTGCAAAAGATGGCAACAGTTGTATTGGGGCTATGTTTGGCTTTGTGTATCAATGTTATTCCGGCTTTTGCTATGGAGAATGATGTAACTACTGATACCAATACGTTGGTTGCCAAAACTGCTATTTTGAACGATATTGATGAATATGGTTCAAATTGGGGTAGTGATGCTTCAACAAACAATGCCTGTGTTGTGGATGATACAGTTGTTTCACAATCAAATAATGGTGATGTAATTACTCTGAACGCATATCTGAATGGTCAAAATGTTACCATTACGGGTACGCCATTAAGCAAGAGCGAAAATGGCAATGTAACCTACTTTGATGGCAGTGTTAACAATGCTGATTATGATGTAGTTTTGTTTTCTTTTGAAAAAGAAATCCAAGATTCTGTTGTGTATTTCAAAGGATATATGCAGGAAAATGGTAAAACAGATGGCAATATCTTGAAAGTATATTTGAAAGATAATAATAGCCCAACTAAGGATTACATTGTATTGGAAGTATTTGATTATGAACTGCCGTTTGCGGAAAGTGATATTGCCAATTTAGATGTTGATGCAATTCCTGGTGCTTGGGTTGCAGATGAATTTGAAGCTGTATCAATGGAAAAAGTGGATGACCCTGTGCCATATACAGATAGCAAGCTTTACGAGCAGTATCGTCAAACATTTTATGTAGGTGATTATCAGCAAGTTCATATGATAAGATTGGAGTATTATACAGAACTAAGTAATCTTCGTGTTTATGGTACAAGTGATGATATATGTAGGCTTACAGTTGATAGTAAATCTATCACTGTTGCATCTGCTCCAAATTTAAATTCATCAACTCAATCTAGTTTATATGTGAGTGCTGCGACCTTAGAACAATATTCTGCACCTAATACAGCTTGGACTCATACCAAATTAGATGGATGGCTATATAGTACTACTGGCTATCTTGGCTCAATTTCTGTTGGCCTTAGCTATGCAGGAATAACTGTTGGAGCTGATCTTGCTGCAATATTTAATAATCATCAAACAATTGATATTGATGGTAATTATATAGGCTATACACAAGGTGGCTACGATGATGAAGGCAATAAACTTTATGCTAAAGGCATTCAAACTCCTTTAAAAAGTAATATGAGATTAACTAATCCTGGTCATTACTTTGAGGTAACTAGTACATTGAAAGATTATGGCAATACTCCTCAAGGTGCTGAATTGGTAAAAAACGAATGGCAAATTAAAATAACAAGTTCCATTACTAAAGTAACAAATTCTTATACATTTGCTATCCCTATGTATATTAGAATTCTTGCATAGTAGATTAAACAGCTTTAGGCCGGTGGGAATGTTCATTTCCGTTAGCCAACCATTTCCCACCGGCCAATGGGCTGTTTATCAATAATATAATAGCACAATAAGCAGTATTATAAAAGACCTTACTGTGCATAAATA
>CATJCJ010000533.1 GCA_949738935.1 uncultured Eubacteriales bacterium
AAAGGGGGCGCAGGCAGATGTTCTGGTGCTGACGGCCACGCCTATTCCGCGTACGCTGGCCATGACTTTCTGCGGTGATTTGGCGGTTTCTGTGCTTGATGAACTGCCGCCGGGGCGCCAGCCAATTGCCACTTATGCCGTCAGCTATGATTTGGAGGCGCGCGCGCTGGCCTTTGTGGCGGCGGAACTGCAACAAGGCCGGCAGGCTTATATCGTTTGCCCACTGGTGGAGGAAAATGAGAACCTGGAGCTGCAATCGGCTGTTAAGCTGACGGAACGCCTGCAAAGCCGGGAGTTTGCCGCTTATCGGGTGGGGCTGCTGCATGGCAAGATGAAGCCGCAGGAAAAGAACGAGGTTATGCAGGCTTTTGCCGCCGGGGAAATTCAGGTTTTGGTTTCCACCACGGTTATTGAAGTTGGCGTTGATGTGCCAAACGCCACGGTTATGCTTATCCGCGATGCAGAGCGTTTTGGTTTGGCGCAGCTGCACCAGCTGCGCGGTCGGGTGGGGCGCGGCGGCCGGCAGAGTTATTGTATTTTGCTGAACAATGCCAAAAGCAAAGAGGCCAGGGAACGGATAAAAATTCTGACGGAGAGCAGCGACGGCTTTGTGATTGCGGAAGCGGATTTGCGGCTGCGCGGCGCCGGCGAACTTTTGGGAACCCGGCAGAGTGGTTTGGCTATGCTGAAATATGCTGATTTGGCCGCCGATTTGCGGCTGGTGGAAGCTGCGCGCGCCGACGCTACGCGGCTGCTGGCGGACGGCGAGTATTTGAAATGGCCGCTGGCGCAGGAAGTGCGGCGGAAAAGCGAACTTTTGGAGTCATAAAAAAATATTAAAAACTTTTAAAAAACTTTATTTTTAATGTGGCAAAACCGTCTTTTGCCGGGTGTATATATTAGACAGGCAAATTCAGCGGTATGCTATTTAAGGAAACGTAATTTAATTAGTTGTGTGAATTTGGGTGGAGGAAAAATAACTATGAAAAAAATTAAAATTGCCTGTGGAACATTATTGCTGGCGGCTTTGCTTGGCTGGAACTGCCCGGTTTGGGCGGCGGAACCGGCGGCCCTGGCGGCGGAAGCGCAGCAGAATGTGGTAGTGCAGACGGAACAGCGTATAACAATGGAGGTTTTGATTAAACAAGTTGGCAGCGGCGCTGATAAAACGGAGGAGCATTATATTCTGGCTAATGGCCAGAACGGCGAAGAACTGCGGCTGAATTTTATGGAGGAGGGAGAAAACGCCGCGCTGTTGGTGGACGCACAGACGGGTATCTTAACTGATTGGCTTAATGTGCAGCCGGGCAGCCGCGTTATGGTGAATTACAGCCAACAGCCGAATGGTAATCAGCTGCATTATCTGCTGCTGAATTTGGGCGAAGAGCCGCCGGCCGGTCTGTTTACCGTTGAGGACATGGCCGGTTTGCTGGAAAGCCGGATTTTGGTGGATAACGGCCGTTTGTGGGTTTCGCTGCCGAAAGGCGTTTGGCAATATCCCAAGGAATATAATGTTCTTTCCTTGGGGGTTGGACATCAGGTTCTGCTTTGGTATGACGAGCCGGAGGCCAGCCAGCAGCCGGCGCAGGTTGTGGCTGTTAAAATGCTGCATATTTATTCACCGCAGGAGATTGAGGAAATGCGGCAGGATAAAATTCGGGCGGATATGTATTATAACAACCGCCAGACGCGGCATTTGCTGGTTAATGGTGAACGGCTGCCGGACGTGGTGCGCTATGTGCATGGAGAGCCTTATCTGCCGCTGCGCCAAACTGCGGAGAAGCTGGGTTTTGACGTTGAATGGCAAGAAACTGAGCGAGCAGCCTATATAAGCCGGAACGGATTGCGTGCCAAAGTTGTGCTGTATGACGGAGTGTATTGGCTGGCCAACGGTCGGGAGCAATCTTATTATGGCCTGCCGCGTGAATATGATAACGAAATTTGCGTGCCGGCAGAGTTGTTTGAGATATTCGGCGCGGATATTGCCGTTGACGGCCAGACCATGATTGTTGAACTGAAATGATAAATATAGTTAGATGATAAATATAGTTAAAAATATAATTAATATGGAGGTATATATTATGAAAAAGATTAGAATGATTTGCGCAGCTTTAACGATTGCAGCTGTTGGCGCCTTTGGCGGCGTGGCTTGGGCTGCGGATACGCCGGCGCAAAGCGCGCAGCCGGCTGTTGGGGGAGAAGTGACCGTTATACAGAAGGAGGCTGCGGCGCATATGTTGAGTGGCTATGCCGAAGTTACCGAGATTTCTACAATTGAAATGGACTCTGAATTTATTGTGATTAAGCCGGAAGACGGCAGTTATCCGGAAATTCGTCTGAATATATCCAATGATACGCTGTTTGTGAACAACAAAACCGGCAAAGAGGTGAAGCTGGCAGATATTAAGGCTGGCGACCGTGTTTATGTTTATTATGATATGGCGATGACG
>CATJCJ010000534.1 GCA_949738935.1 uncultured Eubacteriales bacterium
AAAATGTATAAATTATAAAATATTAAGTAAATTAAGTCAATATTTTGTTTAATTTACTTAATATTTTATTTAAATTAAGTAAATATAGTGTTAAAATAGATAATAAATTTTATAGGAAGGTAGGTTTTTATATGGAAATAAAATACATAAAACAAATTTTGAAAACTGCAATATTTTTATCAATTATTTTAATTGGTATTTTTCCGGTTTACGCAGACAGTAGTGATAATAACTTTCTTGCTCCCGGTTGGGCCGGTTATACTCTTGAAAATAATGTTGGAACAGTTGGAGGTCAAGAAGGAGAAGAAGTGGTTGTCTCAACATTTGAAGAATTTAAGAACGTAATAAACGATGATGTTCCTCGTGTTATTAAAGTAAATGGTACTATTGATTTAGGTACAGGAGCTATGTGTCAGGTTGGCTCTTATAAAACAATAGAAGGTATCGATAAGAATTCAGGTTTTGTACACGGAGGTTTTCGTATAAATAGAAAAACACAGGTGATATTTAAAAATCTTACTATAAGCAACGCTATTACTGCCCCTAATGATGAAGATGACGCCCATGGCGCTAAGAACACTGACAACGATAATATTAATATTTCCGGAAGTACATATATATGGATTGACCATTGTACACTTAACGATGGTCCGTATGATTATACTAAAGAAGATATTAATCAGCATGACGGACTTATCGATATAAACAGCGGAGCAAATTATATAACCATTTCTAACTGCATAATTGAAAACCATAATAAAGTTAGTCTTGTAGGAGGGTCAGATAACGCTTTCGCTTCCGACAGAGATAAACTCAAAGTGACATATGTTAATAACTGGTTTAAAACTGTTGACCAAAGAAATCCTCGTATAAGATTCGGAAGCGTTCATCTTCAGAATAATTATTATTCAAATGTGACTCAATACGCTGTTGGACTTGGAGTTGAAGCAAAAATTTACAGTGAAAACAATTATTTTGAAGATAACGTATATAAATCATGGAAAACCTGGAGCGGTCAAAATGTACAAGGTTATTATTATGATATTGGAAGTATTGATAATAGTCCAAGAAAAGACGCCGCCGCGAAAGCCGATGATATTTCAAAAGTATGGGATCCAAAAAATACAGATGGCTACAATTATACAACTCCTATGCCGGCAAAAGATGTTAAAAATTATGTTAAACTTCATGCGGGGCAATTTAATGCCGATAGTTTTTTGCAGGTTAATAATAAAACAAATACTTCAGTAACAGAAGAAAGTTATAAAATAACAGGTTTGATTGGTGAAGACTGTAGACTATCAATTACTCAAAACGGAAAAAATATTTACTCTTCTGATATAACAAAATATACAGATTTTTCAGTTGACACTTCTCTTAGCGTTGGTAATAATGAATTTATTGTAACCGCTGAAACAAACAGTGGAAAAAAGCAAGAGTATAGTTTTATTGTCGAATTAAAACAATTTGAGGTCAATTTTAATGCTCCAAAAATAAAAGAGGGAACATATACTGCCCAAGCTAAAATTAAAAATAACACGTCAGAGGAAAAAGGCGTATTATTTGTCGCCGCGTTTTACGATAATATGGGAGAAATGCTTAAATATAATTTTGTGCCGGGGAAAGTTGAGGCAAATAAAGGTGAACTTACTCTTACTGTTTCTATTGAAAATATAACTAAAAAAGATATAGAAACAATTTATAGTGACGCTGGAAGCATCGTACCTCGCATAAAATTGTTTTTATGGGAAGGAACCGATATTGAGTCAAGCAGTATGCTTGTTTATTCAAAATCATATACGGCAAAACTTTGATTATATTATTTTGAAAGAGAGTGATTTTTATGAAAAAAATAATTTTTACAGTAGTATGTTTTATATTTTTTATGTTTACCGGAAGTGTGGTCTTTGCCGATAATGGTTTTGTGATATCTGTAAAATCAGTAAATGCTTTACAAAATGGGTATAGCGCTGATATTAAAATAAGTAACTATAGCGATAATTCTTTTACAGGAGCGCTTATAGTCGCTTTATATGACAATGAAAACAAATTAATAGGTATAAACAGTAGCGAACAAACAATTAGCAGTAAGGAAGATAAAGAAATTAATACAGAAATTTCATCAAATGGTAACGTGGAATATATCAAAGTTTTTTTATGGAATAGTACAACTAATATGAAACCTGTCTGTACAGAATATAATGACACTACGCATACATCTTTTTTAAAAACCATTAAGGATTTACATTTTTATGTTGACTATGTAGATATAGGCTACGGAAAAACAGAGGAACTTAGTAACCCAGTTATGCGAATTAGATTTAGAGGAACAATAGATGACAAAGATAATATTCATGAGATATCAATAAAAGTGCTTGACTCAGACAATAAGATTGTTTTTATTGACCAGGCTTCCTGTATTGAAGGGGAGTTTTGTTCAAGCTTTATAAAAGCGACCTCTACAGGAACATATAGACTTATACTCGCCGGAGAAAATGTAGGAGAACGTGAGGAATTTATTTTCCATATAAGTACACTTAAAAATTAATTTATCTTTATAGAAAAATTTAAAAATACCGTTGATATTGCTTTATCCTAAAAATTTAATGAATAAAAAAAGGAATTATTTATGAAAAAGTTAAATATAAGCCATAATAAAAAATATATTATGCAGGAGGGAAAACCATTTTTTTGGTTAGGAGATACAGCGTGGCTGCTGTTTCATAAATTGAATGAAGAAGAAGCATATATATATCTAAAAAACAGAGCTGAAAAGGGATATAATGTTATTCAGGCTGTGCTTATATATTCATTGCATAAAATGTCTGATATAAATAAAATGTATGTGCCTGATATTGATATAAAAAGTATTAAATATTGGGAACACTGTGATAATATCATAAGTATGGCTGAAAAACTTGGACTTTATATCGGACTGCTGCCTTCTTGGGGTAGCCTGGTGAAAAATGGTATTATAACAAGTGAAAACGTAAAGAATTATGCTGAATTTTTATGTGAAAGATATAAAAATTTTACAAACATAATATGGATTTTGGGCGGAGATATAAAAGCGGACGGTTTTGAAGACATTTACAATACTTTAGGATTTGCCTTAAAAAATACGAATCCCGAACGGCTTATAACATTTCACCCTTTTGGAAGATGCTCGTCTTCTATGTGGTTTAATAATTGTGATTGGCTTGATTTTAATATGTTTCAATCTGGACACAGAAGATATGACCAGTATGTTCTTGGAAAATGGGACGACAGCGATAAAAAAGAAACTTTTTTTGGAGAAGATAACTGGAAATATGTTTTAAATGACAGACAAAAAGCACCCTTAAAGCCTACTCTTGACGGAGAACCATCTTATGAGTGGATTTTACAGGGGCTTCACGATAAAACTCAACCTTATTGGACAGCAAAACATATTAGAAGATATGCTTATTGGTCGGTTTTTGCGGGAGCTTGCGGGCACACATACGGTGACAATTCGATTATGCAGTTTTATAATAAGGAAAACAATAATGATTTTGGCAGTTATGGCGTAAAAAGCAGCTGGCAAGAAGCTCTGCATCATGAAGGTTCGGGACAAATGAAATATCTCGCTGAACTTATGAATTCTGTTGATTTTACATCGGGAGAACCTAAGGCTGAACTTATTATAGGAGGACAGCGAGAAAAACATGAAAGAATATCCGTTTTTGCCGGAGATGGATTTATATTTGCATATAGCTGGCTTGGAAATGATTTTGAAATTGATATAAGTGATTTTGGGGAAATTAAAGTCTATTGGTTTTCACCGTCAACAGGAATCTATAGTTATGCCGGAAAAACAACAGGAAATTATTTTAAAGCAATTCCTCCGAAATATAATGATAACAAAGATATAGTTCTTGTTTTGAAATATGAGCTAAAGAAAAAATAATTAATTTTAAGGCAATACTTCGTAATTATGATTTTATAGTAATTACACTTTAAAGGTTATAAAAAAATTATTTTACTTGCACGGGCTACAAATTGCTTCGCAATTCGCTTACCGCCCAGCAGTGTTTACGCACTTGTAAAATATTTTTTTGTTATAATTTAAGTGTAATTACTATATTTGATTACTGGGTATTGCCTTAAATGTTTAAGCGCCTGTCTGAAAATTTTAAAATATATGTAATATAGAAGTTATTATTCCTTTTATCCAATAGAATATAAATTATATATAAATTTTTTTTATCTTTCATTTTCGTATTAAGTTGTGCTTATTATTGTTCAATAATTATAGAATAGATAAAAAAATTAAGATTATAGCAAAATAATAAAATAATGTCACAACAAATCTTAATAAACCCCAATATGTTCAGTAAATTATTTTATTGTTTTGCCATAGATATAACTTTCTTAATCAAGTAATGCAAAATCGTTTTATTTCCTTGTTTTTTTATCAGAGTTAAGGTATATATATTTGTTAGCAATAACAAACATGTTATTTTTTATCTTAAAGCATTAGCACCGTTATACTGCAATATTTTATTTATCCATACTTAAAACAAACATTACTAACGAGTGGTACGCCAAAGATATAAGCCGTAAAGTAAGGTCGGCTTTCAAAACCAAAGCCTTAAACGGAGAGTTTACAGGTATGCGTGCGCCCTATGGCTATAAAAAATCACCCGAAAATAAGCATAAACTTATTCCTGACGAACATGCTCCGATTGTACAGCGTATGTATCGTATGGCTATGGAAGGCAAATCTTGCGGAGTGATAGCAAATATTCTGAAAAAAGAAAGTATTCCTACTCCTGGTGCTTATCTTAGGGACAAGGACGGAATTTTACGAAAGGACGAGCGTGTAAAATATCCGTATGACTGGATTCAGTCAACAGTCAGAGATGTTCTGATGAAAGAGGTTTATATAGGAAATATAGTAAGCCTGCGTTATACTTCTAAATCTTTTAAAGATAAACGTCTTGTGCAACGCCCTGAGGAAGATTGGATAAAAGTTGAAAACACTCACGAACCTCTAATTGACGAAGAAACTTTTTACACTGTTCAAAAACGAATAAGCATAAAAAGACCTAAATATAAACCAAATCCCGAAAATATTTTCAGAGGACTGCTGTTCTGCGGTGAATGCGGTTCAAGTTTAGTTTACAAAAGAGAAAACTGTAAAACAGGAACAGCAAAATATAACTGTAATCTTCACGTTCACAGAGGAAAAAAATACTGTACAACTCATACCGTTAAAGCAGAAGATTTAAAAACTATCGTAACAGGCGATATTAATCATCATATATTACTTTCAAAAAAGGATAAAAACGCTTATATACAGCAGCTTGTATGTCAGTCAGACAGTAAATTAAACGGTGAGAAAATATTATATCAAAAAGAAATGAATAAAATCAGTCAGCGTCTTGATGAACTTAATGTTCTTCTTCAGTCTATGTATGAGGATAAAGTATTCAAACGTATATCAGAGGAACGCTATTCCTCAATGTCCTCAAACTTTGAAAAAGAAGAAACCGAACTTAAAGAACGCTATAATGAAATAAAAACAAAATTATCGCAGTACACACAGCAAAATAAATCCGCAAAAGATTTTGCTGATTTAATCGAACAGTACACACCGATAAAAGAGCTTGACGAGATTTTACTTAATACGTTAATTAAAAAAATTATTGTTCACTAAAAAGTTAATAAAAGCGGAGAAAAAATAATATCTATTGAAATTTATTACCGCTTTATAGGAAAGATTGACAAAAATATTATATAACTATGATTTTCAGGCGGTTTTCACAATCGTCTTATAAAAAAGTTTCTCCACCGCAATAGACATTCCACCTGTTTCATCTATTGAGTTGAGCCTTTAAAAAAATTTGTGTATTCAGTATAAAAAAAATCTTTCTTGATAATAATGCAAATGAAGATAAGTGTAAAAATTTGCAAAAAACAAGGAGGATTTTATTATGACAAAAGTAT
>CATJCJ010000535.1 GCA_949738935.1 uncultured Eubacteriales bacterium
AATCAACATTTATGTTAATTAATTTAGTACAATGTTCAAACGCATAACGTCCTATACTTGTCACACTGTTTGGGATTGTTATTTCTGTTAAGTTTTCGCAACGATAAAACGCCCAACTGCCTATACTTGTCACTCCATTATTTATAACAACAGTTTTAATTTTATTTCTATTGCTATACCACGGAATATCTGAAGTGCTTGAATAATCCGTCATATCCCCTGTTCCGCTTATAGTAAGTGTTCCTCTATCGTCCAGTGTCCAAGTAAGATTATCCCCGCAGGTACCGCTTGTGATATCAGAAATCACCTCAAAAGTAATACCGTTTTCCTTTGCGTAAGTTTCCGTTGTTGAACCAGTATAGCCTTTCAACTTCAAGTCAGAAGCACAATCTTTAAATACTTCTGTTCCAGAAAATGTCACAGATTGAGAAAATACAGTTACATCACTCAACTTTTTGCAAGAATGAAACGCATAAAATTCTATTTTTGTCACACTATTCGGGATTGTTATTTCTGTCAAGTTGCCGCAATTTCCAAACGCTTCTCTTTCTATACTTGTTACACTGCTAGGGATTGTTACACTTGTTAGTCCTCTGCATTCAAAAAATGCATTATCTCCAATAAAAGTAACCCCATTTGGAATTGCTATACTTGTTAAATTACGACTGTTATCAAATGCATAATCATGTAATTTTGTTATGTTGCCCGGGATTACATATGAAGTTTGAGCTTTTCCTCCTGGATATTTTATTAACTCTGTTTCTGACTTATTAAATAAAATACCATTTATTGATTTATAATTTTGATTGTCTGAAGCAACATTTATATCAGTTAATTTAGGACATCTATAAAACGTACCTCCATATACAGTTGACACACTACTTGGAATTGTTACAGTTGTTAAGTTGGAACAGCTCTGAAAAATCAAATTATTCATTACCTTTAAATTGTTTGGAATTGTTACGCTTGTTAGTCCATTGCAATGAGAAAATGCATTACCACCTATTTCTGTTACACTGTCTGGTATTATTATATTTGTCAAAGCGTAACAATTAGAAAATGCCCCACTGCCTATACTTGTCACACTGTTCGGAATTGTTATTTCTGTTAAGTTTCTGCAATAGTAAAACGCCCTACTTCCTATACTTGTCACACTGTTCGGAATTATATACGAAGTTTGAGTTTTTCCTTCCGGGTATATTATTAGCTCTGTTTCCGCTTTATTAAACAAAACTCCATTTATTGAATTATAATTTTGATTTGTTGAGTTAACATTTATGTTAATTAATTTAGTACAATCATCAAACGCATAACTGCCTATACTTGTCACACTGTTTGGAATTGTTATTCCTGTCAAGTTTTCGCAACGATAAAACGCCATTCTTCCTATACTTGTCACGCCATTATTTATAACAACAGTTTTAATTTTATCTGTATTGCTGTACCACGGAACATCTGAAGTGCTTGAATAATCCGTCATTGTCCCCGTACCGCTTATAGTCAGTGTTCCGTTACTGCCAAGTTTCCAAGTAACATTATCTCCGCAGGTGCCGTTTGCGATTACAGAAGTTACAGGAATCGCTTCAAAAGTAATGCCGTTGTCCTTTGCGTAAGTTTCTGTTGTTGAACCGGCGTAGCCTTTCAACTTCAAGTCAGAGGCACAGTTATTAAACACATATATGCCACTATATTTTACAGAAGAAGAAAGCACAGTAATATTACTCAACTTAGAACAATTAGCAAATGCCCCACTGCCTATACTTGTCACGCTATCTGAAATTGCTACGCTTGTTAAGCCATGACAATTCTGAAATGCAAAATCCATTATATTCGTCATACCACTTGGAATTGTAACACTTGTTAAGCCACGGCATTCATAAAATGCATTCATTTCTATGCTCGTTACACTGCTTGGAATTGTTAGGCTTGTTAATTTGTCACAATAATCAAATGCATCACTTCCTATGCTTGTTACCCCATCATTTATAACAAGAGTTTTAATCTGCTTATTATAACTATACCAAGGAGCACTATTACTATTATAAGACGTCATCTTCCCTATTCCGCTTATAGTCAGTGTTCCATTACTGCCAAGTTTCCAAGTAACATTATCTCCGCAATAACCCGAAGCGATAAATTCTAACGCCTCGCCGTTATCTAAATATAGTTTCAATTTTGAAATATCACTCACATTAATTTGACTGTTAAAATCAAGGTCGCCCGCAAGTAGTGTTCTTTCATCCGCTGTTGCTGCTTCAATATAAATTGATTTTAACAACTCCAAATCGTCATTATCTATATCCCCATCATTATCCACATCCCCATAAATAACAGTTCCCTTATAGGCGCTGTCGGCTGCCAAAGAAATCTCATCACCAAACACATTCACGCATGATGAAAGCAACATACTTATTATATTTAAAATCGCGATAAATCTTTTTTTCATTTTCATTTGATTTCCTCCTTTCCATTTTAATTTAAGGCAACACCGACAAATTAAATATAAGCTAAATATTAATTGAGCGGTATTGCCTTAAGAATATGATTTCCCTTTTCCCTTAAAAAAATTTCCTTATTTCTCTTTTTTCTTAAAAAATTTCTTTATTTCCCTTTTTCCTAAAAAATTTCCTTATTTTTTCCTTTTCCCTTATAAAAATCTCTGTTTTTCTTATATATTTAGACTTCCTCGGAAACTCAAGAACTGAGTCGCCCCTCTAAAAAAATATTTCATACAATATTTTAGCGAAAGGCGCTTTGTTCTTTAAGCGCCGAAAGCGTTAAGAAACATTGTATGTAATATTTTTTTCTATCATTTCTTCTATAACTTGAAGTTTCC
>CATJCJ010000536.1 GCA_949738935.1 uncultured Eubacteriales bacterium
GAAATATTATTTTCAATATTGTCTCCTATAAAAGAAGTATTGATAATTTCAGGGCGCATTTTATAAACGAATACAAGAACCGCTGCTGTTACAATTCCCTCAACAGCTCCGATAACAAGATGAATTGGTTGCATAAGCAGAACAAATGTACTAAATGGAAGCTCTGTGATTTTTGAACAAAGAGTTTCCAAAACAACGCATAACGCTCCAAACTGAAGCCCAATAACAGCTGAAACAAACGCTGAAACAGAAATTCTTTTAGTGGAAATACATCTTTTAAGTATTGGTCTAAAAATAAGCGGGTATATTATAAAACACGGAACAACTCCCATATTAAATATATTCGCGCCAAGAGCTAAAAGTCCGCCGTCAGCAAATAAAAGACACTGTATTATGAGAACAGCGGATAAAGTAAGCAAAGCCGGAAATTCTCCCAAAAGTCCCGCTAGAAGAACAGCGCCTCCAATATGCCCGCTAGAACCTGTAGCCGGTATTGTAAAGTTAATCATCTGTGCGGCAAATACAAAAGCTCCGGATACAGCCATTAAAGGAAGTTTTTTTTCTGATAAACTGCTTTCCTTAATCTTTTTTACCGAATAAGAGAGAGCCCCAATACTTATTCCCCACATTGCCATACCTACAGAAGCTGATAACAGCGCGTCAGCCATATGCATAATAATTTCCTCCTTCGTAATACTAACTATAAAAATAGCTATTCATTCTTCTATATGATTTATCATACTTGCAAGATATCCTGCTCCAAAACCATTATCGATATTAACAACACTAACACCACTTAAACAGGAATTAAGCATTGATAAAAGGGCTGAAAGTCCGCCAAAAGCCGCTCCATAACCTATGCTTGTAGGAACAGCGATAACAGGACAAGCTGCCATTCCTACTATTACACTTGCTAACGCTCCCTCCATTCCCGCAATAGCCACGATAACTTTTGCGTCCATAATATCTTTTGTATGCGCAAAAAGCCTGTGTATTCCCGCAACTCCAACATCATAAAGTCTTGTCACTTTATTTCCAAAAACTTCAGCGGTTATTGCAGCTTCTTTAGCGACACACATATCACTTGTTCCACCTGTCGCGATAACAATAGTACCTTTTGTTTCAGGTTCCGGCATTTCTCCCGCGACACCGATTTTACCAATTTCAAAATACTTTAAATCAATTTTATCTTTTACTTCTTTATTATACTCTTTTGACAGTCTTGTGATAAGCACCGTCTTTTGACCATTTTCAAGAAATGATTTTGTTATTTCACAAATTTGAAAAGGGTTTTTACCCTCATCGTAAATCACCTCAGGAATTCCTTGTCTTAAACCTCTATGAAAATCAGGTTTTGCAAACACAAGGTCTTAAAATAGCTGAAATTTTAATTTTGATAAAGCCTCTTCAGGTGTAACAGTTTTTTCTTCAATCTTTTTCAGCAAATCAAGTATATATTCTTTTTCCATACACATATCTCCATTTATTCAGACCAACCAGCAAAAAATGATATAAAACTCTAAATATAAACTTTACACCGTTTTTATTTTATCCGAGTATTTTTATTTATCATTATAAAAGTTACTCATAACTGTAATGCTTTCGCTCATAGCATAAAATTCTCATGAGATAAAATAAACAAGACGCGAATATTAAAATCCGCGTCAAAAAATCAAAAATTACATTTCAAAAGGATTTTCTTTTGGATAAGGCACAGCTTTCGGCTGATTATAAGCTATATCTTTAATTCCCAATAGTTTTAAAACCTCAAACAATACCTTTCCTGAATGTTTGAAAGCAACACCCGCGTGATGAGGATATTGTTTTTCAATAAGTACGTGTCTATAAAATCTTCCCATTTCTTTAATACCAAAAATACCAATAGCGCCGAATGATTTAGGGTCTGTATCAATAACATGACCTTGTGCGACATAACTTCTAAGTTCACAACCTGCCGTAGATTGAAGTCTAAATATGGTAACTTCGCCGCTCTTAATATTACCCTCATAAGTTCCCCTTGTAATATTAGGCTCACTGTCTGGCTCAAGAGAACGTTTCATAATGAGCTGATGTTTCATTTCCCCATTATTAATATAACAACTTGACGTATTTCCACAATGGAAACCCATAAATGTATCTTTCAAAGTATACTCACCAAAAGCCGCTTTATTCTCATCATATAAATCTTGAGGAACAGTATTGTTAATATCAAGAAGAGTAGGAGGCATCTTTGTGGCGAGAGTAATGATATATTCAGTCAAAGCTCCATAAATATCAGTTTCGCAAGAAACAGGAATACCTCTGCCTGTAAGTCTTGAATTCACATAACAAGGAACAAATCCAAATTGTGTCTGAAAAGCCGGCCAACATTTATTAGCAAAAGCAAAATACTCGCTTTCTCCTTTATTATTTTCAGCCCAATCAAGTAAAGTAAGCTCATATTGAGCGAGCTTTTCCAAAACTCCGGGATGTCTATTTCCTGTTCCAAGTTCTTCTTCCATTTCTTTTATAATATCAGAAATACGCGAGTCTCCCTTATGAGCGTTAAATGACTCAAAAAGGTCAAGTTCCGAATTTTCCTGAATCTCAACACCCAAATCATACAAAGGCTTAATAGGAGCGTTGCAAGCGACAAAATCAAAAGGCCTAGGTCCAAAGCTGAAAATCTTAAAGTTTTTAAGACCAACAATAACTCTCGCAATATCAACAAAATCAGCAATCATTTCAGCAACCCTTGATGGAATTCCAACAGGATATTCAGGTATATATACTCTTACTCCTCTAAGACCTAAGTTATATGAGGCGTTAAGCATACCGCAATAAGCGTCTCCTCTTCCATTTATAAGGTCCTTACCCGTTTCCTCAGCGGCAGCGACAAACATAACCGGACCATCAAACTTTTGGGCAAGCAACGTCTCCGGACCTTCGGGACCAAAATTTCCCAAATAAATAACAAGCGCGTTAACACCGGCCTCATTTATTTCCGAAAGAGCCTTAAGGGCGTGAATTTCATTTTCAACAACAGTCTCAGCGCCAAAAACGTCCAGACCAATTTTTTTTGTTTCATCAATAACACAATTTTTTCTTGAATCACTCAAAGTCATAGGAAAACAATTCCTGCTTACAGCGACCAAACCAATTTTTACCTTTGGAATATTAATCATTAAAAATCCTCCTTAGAAAAAATAAAATTAGAGAAATATTAATTAACTCTAAACAAATCAATATTTCCCAAGACAAAACCAAGAAATTCAAACCAATAAAATTCAAATTTGTCAAATTTGTCATAAAATTATAAAATTATTATAACACAATTAAAATTGTAATTACAACTTATTATTAACCGATTTTAAAAAATTTTTAATTTTCGTCATTTTAGACAAAACAATTCAACATCATAAATAAATATCCCTGTATTCATTTTTTAAATTTTTAAATAATTTCAAGATAACCATTCTATACTCTCTGACTTTGCCTTGAGCTCTTTTTATTTTAGCCATTTCAAGACTCGCGGCAAAATCATCCCTTGAATATCTCAAAGCGGTACAAACAGCCCCCTCAGCTTTAACAAAATTATTATTAAGCCGATAATACCTAGCCAAATAAATCCAAAGTTCAACAGAAGATTTATCATAAAGAAGAGCTTTTTCAATACATCTGACAGCAGACGAAAAATCAAACGCATGTTCATAAACAATACTTTTTCTCACAAGCGTTTCAATATCTTTATTATCAAACGTATCTAAGACTCTAATAGCCATATCAAACTCACCCTGTTTCTCATATGCGTCAACAAGTTTAAACACAGCGAAAGAATCTCCCTCTGAAATAGCATGTTTATAATACTCAATAGCTTTCTGAAAATTTCCTCTTCCAAACTCAACCTCTCCTTTAAAACAAAAGATTTTTCCATCAACGCAGTTTTTATCAATAAGAGTAATATATTTTTCAGCGCTGTCAAAGTCATTATTACAAACACAAGCCTCAATAATATTAAATATTATGCTTTTATCATTTTTGTTACAAGACTTAAAAGCTCTCAAAAACCATTTTTTTGCTTTAGCGTATTTTTCCATATACATATATCCAACACCGATATTATTAAAAGCGGAATAATTTTTTTTATCATATGACAAAACAGCTTTATAAGCTATAATAGCTTTCTCATAACTTCCAATAGCAATAAGAGCGTCACCTTTCTCCTTAAGTTTCTCACTTTGACTTTGATTCTGCCACTCTTGAATTTCATTTTCCAAAACATTAAGTTCCTCGTCATCAAAATAATAAACAATAGACAAAAAAGCGATTATTCTATCTTTTAAGTTTCTTATGCTTTTCATCTTCACTATTTCTGTAGCGATAAAAGACATTTCTAGTTCTTCCCTAACCCAACTAATAAAATTATCCTTTATAAAAATTTCATCCCATGATTCTTTCCAATACTTATAACAATGATAAAGAGCCTGCTCAAATGAATATACATTTATATTGGTAGACTCAAATTTATACGGCATCACATTTTTCACTCTTGAAGCCGCCAAAATCAAATCTGTAGCCATAGACACCCTCCCATTTTAACTTGACTATTTAGAAGCCACTAATTTTAATAAAATAGGAGTTATAAGAGTTGTAACAATAACAACAAGTATTACAGCAGGAAAGAGGTTGTTGTCCAAAAGTCCCATTTCAACACCCTTTTGAGCGACAATAAGAGCGACTTCTCCTCTTGATACCATACCCACGCCAATACTAACAGCGTCTTTGTTAGAAAACCTGCATATTTTCGCGCCAATACCACAGCCAATAATTTTTGTGGCGATAGCGACAATAAGCAAAACCATAGCAAATACAGCGATATTAGCCGAAAGTTCATTAAGATTTGTATCAAAACCAATGCTGGCAAAAAATATCGGCGAAAACATCATATAAGAAATTATACTCATTTTTCTTGATACATACTCTCTAATTCCAAGGTTACAAATAATAAGCCCTGCAAAATAAGCGCCGGTAATATCAGCTACCCCGAAATAAACTTCCGAAACGTAGGATAAAATAAGACAAAGAGCAAGACTATATATAGCAGCTCTTCTACTGTTATTAGTTTTATTAATAATATTAGCGAAAATATTAATAACAAAAGCCACAACAACAATCATTACAAAATAAAGAAGTATTTTAACCACAACATCTAAAATCTCAACATTAGCCGATTTAAAACTAGTAATAACTGTAAGAACAATTATCCCAATAATATCATCAATAATAGCCGCTCCCAATATAGCCGTTCCCATTTTGCCTTTAAGCTTATTCATCTCTCTAAGAGTCTCAACGGTAATACTCACAGATGTCGCTGTTAAAACAACTCCAACAAAAATAGCTTTTAAAACAGAATCAAAATCACTACCGGAAGAAAAAAACATTCTATATGTAAAATAACCTCCAAAAAGAGGCACAATAACGCCAATCATAGCGATTATAAAAGAAGCAAGCCCTGTTTTTTTCAACTCTTCCAAATCTGTTTCCATACCCGCCATAAACATAAGTAAAATAACCCCAATTTTGGACATAACACTCAAAAACTCAGAATTCGCTGTTCCTCCAGAAATAACCCCAAAAACAGAAGGTCCCAGAATAATTCCGGCAACAAGAGCGCCAACAACCTGCGGCATATGTATTTTCCTAGAGAAAAGACTAAGTAACTTTGTAAACATCAATATTACCGCAATAATCCATAAAAAATCATATGACTCCATAAAATATTCATCCTCCTTTTTTATTCATGAGTAGTAGTGTTTACATACTCCGACTTATATTTTGAATATACTATTTTCTGGCTTTGATACAGTCCGTAATATCCTGAGAGCATATAACTAACCGCGACAGCCGGCAAATAATATGGAAGTCCGTTAACACCAAAAAGTTCAATTCCAAGAAAAAGAGAAGTTATAGGACAATTCGTAACACCGCAAAACACTGAAATCATTCCAACAGCGGCACAAAGTCCCGATGAAAACCCAATCAAATTTCCAAATAAGCATCCAAAAGTCGCTCCAACAAAAAAAGACGGAACAATTTCACCGCCTCTAAACCCCGAACCAAGGGTTATAGCGGTAAAAACCATTTTAAGTAAAAAGTCATACCAAATAACTTCCCCTGAGATAGCCTTTTGAATGACATCCATACCAGTTCCATTATAGCTTCTTGTTTGAACAGCATAAGTAAGAACAACAATAATCAAACCACCGACAAAAATTCTCAAATAATGATTTCTTAAACGCTTTCTGAAAATATGTTCGGTTTTATGTAGTATAATACAAAATAAAACACTTATTCCCGCACATAAAACGGCGAATAATATTATTTTAATTTCAGATAAAATCGTTATATCGGGAATATCTGAAACGAAAAAACTTTCAGAAACAATTCCAAAACACTCTGCAATTCCTTTACTCACAAGAGCGGCTACAGCACATGGCACAAAAGCGGAATAATGCATAATTCCAACACTTATAACCTCCATAGAAAAAACCGTGGCACCAATAGGCATTCCAAATAAAGCTGTAAAAGCGGCAGTCATTCCACACATAATAACAACATGCCTGTCTTTATCGTCAACTTTAAATATGCTTCCAAAAAAATTTCCAACACTTCCCCCAATCTGTAAAGCCGCTCCTTCTCTTCCGGCAGAGCCTCCAAAAAGGTGGGTAATAACTGTTGAAATAAATATCAGCGGTAACATTTTCAAAGGAATATTTTTATTTGAGTGTATAGACGCCAAAACAAGATTAGTTCCCTGTTTATTTGCCCCATCAAATTTGCGATAAATAAAAGCGATAAAAAGTCCCGCCAAAGGTAATAAGGCAATAATAATATCAAATTTTTGTCTTATTAATGTTGATTCCCTGACAAGAATATAAAATACACTACTGATAAAGCCAACTGCCGAAGCGGTAATAATAGCAAAAACAATCCATTTAAAAAGTATAAAAATATGATTTCCAA
>CATJCJ010000537.1 GCA_949738935.1 uncultured Eubacteriales bacterium
AATAAAACGAAATTGAATCATTTTCGTTTATTTTTTATAATTTTTTGGATATTTTGCATATATAAAGGATGATTTATGATAGTTTTCAGATACGCTCTAACTTAAAAGTACTTGAAAAAAAATTGTGTTTTGGTTATACTGTTAATAGTACATAATAATTGAAAAGAGAGGTTATTAGTATATGGGATTTGAGGAAATTATGGATGAAATAAGGCTTGGGCTTACAGGTGAAGTTGAAAAAGATGTTATTTATATTATGCGGAAAAATATGGAACATAAGAAGTCTCCATTTGCTGATGAAATTGGCAGAGAAACGGGCAGAATGATTTATGAAAGACTTCCCGATGGAGAAAAAGAAGCGTTTAAGCGGCTTTTGGAGGAAGATACAAAAGAAATAAGAAAAAAAATCTCGAATATTGAAAAGGAAATATATGAGGGTAATTATATAAAAGCTGTTGAGACGGCGGAAACAATTATTTCTAATATATGTGATGATGGAAAAACAGATGGAAACTTTGATTATGTTAGTTTTAATAATTTGTTTGAATTATGTGTTTATACTGAAATCTACAAAAAAGGCGGATATGTGAAACCAACCCCTTTTAATTTTTCTTATGTGTTTAGACTTTATGGATATTCTCTTTTTAAATTGTCAAGAGATGATGAGGCTTATAGGGCTTATGAGAAAGCTGTATCTTGGAATCCTGTTTGGGTTGAGACGCTTCTTGATTTTGCGGAGTTAAAGTATATGAAAAAACAATACAAAAGTTTTTTTGAGATAATAAAAAAATGTCTTGAATATAGTTATGATATTAATTATACTTCTCTTTGCTATTATAACCTTGGAAGATATTATTATGAAAAAGAAAATTATGAGTTATCTGTTAATATGTATATACTTTCACATTATTATAAACCGAGTGAGGCTCCATATAAAAAACTTGAGAATTTGGCTAAGATGGGCTTTGAGATTAAACCGCCTTCTGTAGATGATATGAAAAAAATTTGTGATACTATTGGTATTCGTATGGGAGTTAATCCAGAGATTGTTAAACTCGCCGCTAAAATGGGCACTGACGCTAAAAAAAGCGGAGATATTGAAATCGCCAAATATTTTTATGACATTCTTTTTTCGCTTACGGGAGATAAAACTATTTTGGACGCTGTATTTGATTATATGAAATGTATTAAAAATAAGTGACAAATATTTTATCAGCGAAAGTTTTGAAGTTATATTTGATGGGTATTGCCTTAAGAGTGATTAAATGTGTTTGATTGGAGGCGCTGATTCATATGATGTGTAACGCTGTATTTGATGGATATTATAACGCTATTGGCGGTTCGCCTGAGTTTTTTTATTTTATTGGAGTTAAAAATTTTACTTCCCTTTTGAAAAATGTTCACGAAGATGATATTTTGAAACTGAGGGATACTTTTGATAATATTAAAAAAGATGAAAGTTCTTATTTGTATATTAGGCTCAAAAATAATAGCAATGTGTTTGAGTGGTTTTTTATAGAATTTAGGCTTATGCGAGAGGGAGACGCCGACACAAAATCTGTTTGGGCGGATATCTGCACTATTGATGAGCTTAAAAACTCTTACATAAAAAAGGATTTATCAAAATTGGAATACAGAACATTATTGGATATTTTTGGGGAAATTTATTTTGAGTATTCTCCGGACACCAATATTATTAAATTTTATTGGATTAATAAGAGTCAGAATATTGATATCTATAACGGCGGTTTTTCTGAATGGAAGAAGTATATGATTGAAAATAAATATATTAAAGACAGAAATATAAATATTTTTGAGAAGCTTTGCTTAGATATTCAAAACGGAAAGCAAAGGTTTTGTTATGAGATAAGGGATTCTAAAATTTACGCTGATAGTGAGAGTAATTATAATGTGTTTAAGGGCGGAGCTGTTTATTATAATAATAAGTTATATAAAGTTGTGGGTTCGTTGGTTACTGATATGGGGAATTCTGAAAGTGAGATTGTAAAGGTGAACAGGGACGCTTTGACAGGTCTTTTAAATAAGGAATTTATTGTTAAATATGCTACTGATATTTTGAATCAAAAACCAAATTTTTCTGTTAATATCGTTATTATAGATGTCGATAATTTTAAATTGATTAATGATTATTTTGGGCATCTGTTTGGAGATGAGATTATTAAGAGTGTCGCTGACACTATTGATGAGATTGTTAATGACAGGGGTGTTGTTGGAAGATTTGGCGGAGATGAGTTTGTTATTATATTCTCAGGGTTTAACGATAATATGGAACTTAGAAGTTATCTTAAATCTATAAGAATGACGGTTGAGCAAAAATTTAAAAATGTTGGGTCTAAAATTGATTTGACAGTATCTATTGGCACAGCTAAGTATCCTGTTGATGGTAAAACTTATGACGAGTTGTTTGAAAAAGCGGATACTTGTCTTTATATCGCTAAAGAAAAAGGTAAAAACAGATATTTAATTTGTGACGAAATTGCCGATATCGAAAGATATGAGAAAAAAGACAAAAAGAACTTTATGGCGATTGAGACACGAGAAAAAGCGGCTCGGTTTCTTTGTGAAATTATGGACTTATTGCTGAGGAAACGTAAAAAAGGTATTTTGGAAAGTATAAAAATTATTGGGGAAGATAGAAATCTGACTCGAGTCGCTGTTTTTTTTGGAAAAAATCTTGAGAGAATAGCGGTATGGGGTGATGATATATCGGTCTATGATAACGCTATGTATATCTATAAGGGAAGCTATCTGACAAATTTTAATTCTAATGGGGTTTTTGTTATACATAGTTCGGCAAGTATTGAAAGTAAAAATCCAGAGGTATATTCTGATTTTTCAGCGCAAGTTATATATTCAGCTGTCCAATGTATTATTTATGGCGATAAGGGAAAGATTAACGGTTTTGTATCTTTTGAGAAATCTTTTCAGAGAAGTGGCTGGACGGAAATGGAAATTTATAATTTTACTATTATCGCTCGGTTGATTAAAGAGGCTATGATTGGTTATGAGTAAGTATTTAGTGCGCTTTCGTTTATAGATATTTAATTTGAAAATAAACAAGTTTGCCGGCTAAAAATTATTTTCACGGCGTTAATATCAGTTGGCATAGGGCTGAGGCTATGCTCTTTCTCTGTTGCCTTGTGAAAATAATTTTTATCTCGGCTTCTTCTGTTCATTTTATAAAGCGTTCTAAATTGTTTATTGCAGTAACGAGTTTAATGGATTATTAGGTTATTTTTTAAAATTAATCCCTATTATTCCTCCGAAACCTCCGCCGGCAAGACCTAAAATTAAGTTTATAAGAGATGTTGTTGAGAGTTCATAATCAGGGACTATGCAGAATCCGACGATTATCATTATCGCGGAGTATATAAATCCCGCTATAAGTCCCCATATAAGTCCGCGGCTTTTTACACCTTTTGCTGTGTCAAATCCTGAGACTAATACGGAAATTACTACTGTTATCATTATGACTGTGCTTAGATTTTCTTCTGTCATATCAGTATAGGTTAGTAGTATTGAGTAAACTATAAAAACAAGAAGCGTTATAGCATAGGCTATTGACGTTCCTTTTAATATATAAAGTAAAGGTGAGCCTTTTTCATCGGAACTTACGCTTTTTTCTGATTTTACCATATTCTATGTATACCTCCTTTTTATTTATAGCATATTTGAAAATTTATATATGCTTTAGAGTTTCTTTATACTATTTTATTATGACCTAATATTTTTATGATTAATTTTTAGGAAATACCGGCGAATATTAATTTGTCGGTATTTCCTAAAATCTTTATTTTTTTGAATTATGGCAATTCGCAAAATTTTTAATGTTTTGAATAAAATGTTTTTATATCTATACCAAAATTGCATTAAGAACCTGTCTAAAATCTAAAAAAAGCCTGTCTAAAAATATAATATGGGACTGATTGTATATGAAATTTATTGATTGTAAAAAAATTAGTTTTTCTTATTCCGAAAGTGAAAACAAAAGCGCTGAGAGTAAAATAGATAAGATGGAAAATCTAGCTGTTAATAATGTTGATTTTGAGGCTGTTAGGGGTGACTTTATTGCTGTTTTGGGGCATAATGGCTCTGGCAAGTCAACATTCGCTAAGCTGCTTAACGGAATTTTTATACCAACGTTTGGTAAGGTGTTTGTAGACGATATGGACTCTTCTGATTTAAAATATTTATGGGATATAAGAAGTAAGATTGGGATGGTTTTTCAAAACCCTGATAATCAAATTGTTGCCACAATTGTTGAGGAAGATGTCGCTTTTGGTGTTGAGAATATAGGATTGGAAAGTGATGAGATTGTTAAAAGAGTTCGGAAAGCTCTTTTTGCTGTGGATATGGTTCAATACGCGAAAAAAGAGCCTCATTTGCTTTCGGGCGGACAAAAACAACGTATAGCTATCGCGGGAATTTTGGCGATGAAACCGGATTGTATTGTTTTTGATGAGGCTACAGCTATGCTTGACCCTGTTGGAAGAAAAAAAATAATTGATATTATTATTAATCTTAATAAAAAAGAAAATGTTACGGTTATACTTATTACCCATTTTATGGAGGAGGCTCTTTTGGCGGATAAAGTATTTGTTATGGAAAAGGGCAAAGTGGTTTTAAAGGGAACTCCAAAGGATATTTTTTCTGATACGGCTGAAATTAAAAGACTTGGACTGGATTTACCTGTTGGGGCCGATATCGCTGATAAATTGAGAAATTTTGGATTTAACGTGGATAAAAATATTGTTTATGACGATGAGCTTGTTGAATATATTTTGAGAAGTGGTCTTAAAGATATTGAGTATAAAAAATTATTACAATATGATGAAAAATATTCTCAAGATAAAATTATTGAGGTTAAAGATATTTCATTTGTGTACGGAGAAAAATCTGTATTTGAGAAAAGGGCTTTGAGAAATATAAGCTTTGATATTTTTAAAGGGGAGATTGCCGCTTTGATTGGACATACGGGCTCAGGAAAAAGCACTCTTGTTCAAACATTGAACGGACTTATTAAACCATCTGATGGTGTGATTTTATATAGAAAAAGAAATATTTGGGAAAATAATGTTGATATCAAAAATATAAGAAAAAAAGTTGGAATGGTTTTTCAGTATCCTGAACAGCAACTCTTTGAGGAAACTGTCTTGAAAGATGTTCTTTTCGCTCCGCTTAATATGGGATTTTCTCAGGGTGAGGCTAATGATATGGCTGTGAAGGCTCTTAAGATGGTCGGAATAGACGAGACGCTTTTTGAGAAATCTCCGTTTGAGCTTTCAGGCGGTGAAAAAAGAAGAGTCGCTATCGCCGGAGTTATCGCCGTGAGACCGGAAGTCCTTATTCTTGATGAACCTACGGCGGGACTTGACCCTTTTGGCAGAAATCAAATTTTAGGAGATATTAAAAATATGAGGGATAAATATAACATGACTATTATTATAGTTTCTCATAGTATGGAGGAAGTATCTTTGCTCGCTGACCGCATTATTGTTATGAGTGATGGAGAGATTCTTATTAATGGTGACTGTGACGAGGTGTTTTCTAATGGAAAGCTTTTGGAAAAAGCAGGGGTATCGCTGCCTTGTGTAAATACTATTTTTAGGAAAATCATTGACAGAGGCGTCTCTGTTCCTTTAAATATTTATACCGTTGACGATGCTGTTGAATTTTTTAAAGAAAGGCTGTGTTCTTCTTGAAAATTACTATTGGTCAGTATTACCCTTTGGATTCTCCCATACATCGTCTTGACCCTCGTATGAAAATTTTACTTTTGTTTTTATTTGTTTTGGGAGTGTTTTTTACAAAAGATATATTTGGATATATTATTTCCGCTGTAATTCTCGGGATTACGATTAAAATTAGCGGTGTGCCTTTTTTATTTATTTTAAGAGGACTTAAAGGTTTTTTATTTATTGTTTTGTTTACTGTTTTTATAAATATGTTTTTTATTGACAGCGGATATGTTATTTTTGAGTATTCTTTTTTTAAGCTGACTTTTGATGGGGTTTGGTTTTCTGTTCAGATGATTTGTAGGCTTGGGTTTTTGACAGCGGCTTCTTCTGTCTTGACGTTTACTACTTCTCCTATTCAGCTTACTCACGCTATTGAGAGAATATTGTCTCCTTTTTCTAAAATTGGGCTGCCTGCCCATGATATCGCTATGATGATGACTATTGCTATCAGGTTTATTCCAACATTGATTGAGGAAGTTGAAAAAATTAAAAAGGCTCAAATGGCAAGAGGCGCTGATTTTGACGGAAAAGGTATCAGAAAAAAGGCGAAGGAGTTTATTCCTGTTTTGGTTCCTTTGTTTGTTTCCGCTTTTAGGCGCGCTGATGAGCTTGCTATGGCTATGGAAGCAAGATGTTATAGGGGAAATGTAAACAGAACGTCTATGTATAAACTGAAATTTAAAAAAATTGATTATTTTGCTTTGACTGTTGGAAGTGCTTTTATTTTCTCTATATTTTTTATTGTCTAAGATTTTGAAAGAATTTATAGCAGAACAATAAAAAGATAACTAAAGAACTGTGAGAGCTTACCTATATGCGCTAAGTTAAAACTATGGGATGCTGCCCCATATCCCGCAAACTCTTTAAAAAGGGTTTGACCTTAAATTTTAATAAGCAAAAGCTATCGTTTTTGCCTGAAAATTTATTATTCTTTCGGCGAAACATAGTTTCGTATAAAAGTTTTTGACTTGCTTTTTTTCAAAAAGCGAGCGGAGTTTTAAATGTTTTTGCTAAAAGCCTGTCTAAAATTTAAAAAAAGCCTGTTAAAATTTCGTTTTTTGGATATTTTAGTAATTTTTAGATAGGCTCTAAGTTAGAACATATGGGGAGCGAAATTCTTGTTTATTGTTTTTTATTTTGGAGGTTTTTTATGAATGTGCTTTTGACTTTATCCTATGACGGAACAGGCTATTTTGGCTGGCAAAGACAGAAAAATCAAATTACTGTTCAACAAAAACTTGAGGAGGCTCTGTCGTCTCTTTTGAAAAAAGATGTTCAAGTTAGGGGCGCAAGCAGAACAGATACAGGCGTTCACGCTTTGGGACAAGCCGCTCTTTTTAAAACAGAAACTACCATTCCTATTGATAAGTTTCCTTATGCTGTTAATTCTTTTTTGCCCAGGGATATTGTGGTTACAGAAGCCAGAATCGTCTCTGATGACTTTCATCCGCAATATAGTGTTTTGAAAAAAACTTATCAGTATAAAATATTAAATTCAGAGTTTAGGGAGCCAAAGCTTAGAAATTATTCGGAGTTTGTAAGGCAAAGTCTTGATATTGAAAAAATGAGAGAGGCATGTGGTTATTTTATCGGAACTTATGATTTCAACGCTTTTTGCGCTTCTGGAAGTACAGCTAAAACTACGGTAAGAACTATTTTTGAAATGTCTGTTTTAAAAAATGATAATATTATAAATATTGATGTTACGGGAAATGGATTTTTATATAATATGGTTAGAATTATAGCCGGTACCCTTATTTATGTAGGTATTGGAAAATTTAAGCCGTCTTTTGTAAAAAAAATTATTGACTCTAAAGACAGGACTCTCGCCGGAAAAACAGCCGGCGCGGCGGGACTTACACTAATGAAAATTTATTATAAGGAGTAATCTTATTTATGCTTACAGAAAATTATTTGCAAGATTATTTGGGAGAGGTTTTACCCCTTTGTGATGGACTTTTAGGGGATATTCAAAAGGATTCATATGAAAAAAATGTTCCAATTATTCCTAACGATGTTGTTAGGCTTCTGAGTGTTCTGCTTTCTGTTAAAAAACCTAAAAATGTGCTGGAAATTGGCGCCGCTGTTGGTTTTTCATCTGCTCTTATGAGCAAATATCTTTCTGAGGACGGAAAGATAACTACTATTGATAGATTTGATATTATGATTGAACAATTTGAGGAAAATATAAAAAAGTTGGGGCTTGAAAATAAAATCGAGCTTATTAAAGGTGACGCTTGCGGTGTTTTGCCGACTCTTAATCAAAAGTTTGATGTTATTTTTCTTGACGCGGCAAAGGGTCAGTATATTCAGATGCTTCCTTATTGTTTGAGGCTTCTTGAGGTTGGAGGATTATTTATTGCCGATGATGTTTTGCAGGACGGCAGAATCGCTAAAAAAAGGCTTGAGATTCCAAGACGGCAGAGAACTATTCATACTCGTATGAGAAAGTTTTTATGGGAAATATCACACAATGACGCTTTGGAAACGTCAATTTTGACTATCGGAGACGGCGTGGCCTTATGTCATAAAATTAAGGAAATTTAATTTGGAGGAAACTTTTTATGAATAAAAAAATTGAACTTTTGGCTCCCGCGGGAGATTTGGAAAAATTGAAAATCGCTGTTTTATATGGTGCTGACGCCGTGTATCTTGGAGGAACAAGCTTTGGGCTTAGAGCTAAGGCTAAAAATTTTAATTTTGAAGAAATGAGAGAAGGTGTTAAGTTTGCCCATAGTCATAACGCTAAAGTTTATGTTACTTGTAATATTTTCGCTCATAATTCTGATTTTGAGGGCTTGGCTGAGTATTTGAGATTTATTCAAGAAATTAATGCTGACGCTATTCTTGTGGCCGACCCGGGGGTGTTTTCTGTTGTGAGGGAAACGGTTCCTAATATGGATATTCATATAAGCACTCAGGCTAACAATACAAATTATAAGACAGCTTTATTTTGGCGTAAACTTGGAGCGTCTAGGATTGTTATGGCAAGAGAACTGTCTTTGGGGGAAATAAAGGGAATATCTGAAAATATTCCTGAGGATTTGGAAACAGAGGCTTTTGTTCATGGGGCTATGTGTATATCTTATTCAGGCAGATGTCTTTTAAGTAATTATTTGAGCGGAAGAGACGCTAATAAGGGAGCTTGTTCTCATCCTTGCAGATGGAAATACTCTCTTGTGGAACAGACAAGACCTGGGGAGTATATGCCTGTTGTGGAAGATGAGGATAAAAGAGGCACTTATATTTTTAACTCAAAAGATTTATGTATGATTGACCATATTCCTGAGCTCATTGACGCGGGAGTGATGAGTTTTAAGATTGAGGGGAGAATAAAAACTTCTTTTTATGTCGGAACAATTATAAAAGCGTACAGAGAGGCTATAGATGACTATATTAATAATAAAGAGTTATATCAAAGCAAAAAAGAGTATTATCTTGAGGAAGTTAAAAAGGCAAGTTACAGAGGTTTTACAACGGGATTTTATTTTGGAAAGCCTAATGAGAATGAACAAATTTATACAACAAGCTCATATATTAGAAATTATGACTTTATTGGTATGGTTTTGGAGTATGATGAGGAAAGTGGTTTCGCTGTTATTGAGCAGAGAAATAAATTTGTTGTTGGTGATGAGATTGAGCTTTTTAGAGCTGAAGGAGAAACTTTCTCTATGATTATTGAGGAAATGTATGATAAAGATGGAATTAGTATTTCTGAGGCGCCTCATCCGCAACAGATTGTTAAACTGAAAGTTCCTCAAAAGGTTCAGCCATTTGATATGATGAGAATGATTTCAAAGGTTCCATTGCATTAACATTACGGCATATCTGAAAATTTATTTTAATGTATAAAATTTTTGGATACGCCGTAAAGGTTTTCTGTTCATACGATTTCTTTTATAATTAAATCTTTTATAATGCCAAATCTTCTCACAATAGAATTCGCTATTAATCCTTTTTTCGACATTTCATCAAATTCTGAAAAGCTGACCCATTTTGCTTCCGTTGTTTCTCCCGGCTGCATTTTCAGGTTTTCAATATCAATATCTATTCTTGTTAAGTAAGCGTCGATAAAAGCGATTTTTTCTTTAATTTCGGCGATTTGTGTAAGTTCATTTTCCTCGCGTTTTATTCCAGTTTCCTCAAACAATTCTCTTAACGCCGCTTTTTTACTTGTTTCACCGCTTAACGCTGAACCTACGGTTACTTCCCACATATTTGGGTATGATTCTTTATTTGGGTCTCTATGAGTTATGAGAATTTCGTTTTTACTATTAATTGTTACAATTAAAACAACAATATGGTATTCATTCTCATTTTGAGGAAGTCCTCTTTGGTGTGTTTTATTTAGAGGTTTTCTATCTTTATCGTATAAATCCCAGTATTCCAAAGTTTTTTCATCCTTATCTTCCGGAATTGTTAATTGGTTTAATAAATAACAATTCAGTTTTTTTTCATTATTTGGCATATAATTAAATCACCCCTTTAATTTTTCTGTAAAGTTAAACTTTATGGTTATATTTTACCACAAAAGAAAATATGGTGTAAAGCCTGTATTGACAACACATATATAAGTTTTTATGATAAAATTATGTAAACTACGCTGTTATTCTAGGGTTTCGGTAATTTTATAATTGTTATAACTTGTCTAAAATCTAAAAAAAGTCTGTCTAAAAACAAAATATACACAAAAAATCAGCGAAAATAAAATCATTTTGGAGCGTAATGATTTTATTTTCACTTGTTTTTTGGATATTTTAATAGTTTTTAGATAGGCTCTTTATGGGTTTAAAAAAAACTTTTAATTTCTGTGGTTTTGTGTTATAATTAAATAAATAATTTATGGGGGTGATTTTTATGAATTATTTGTGGTTTTGGCTGGTGACGTTTATTGTTTTGCTTGTTTGTGAGATTGCGACATCGGCTTTGATTTCGGTATGGTTCTGCGGTGGAGCTGTTTTTGCCGTTTTAGCGAATTTACTTGGATTTTCTTTCCCTGTGCAATTGGTTGTGTTTGTAATTGTTTCTTTTGTTCTTCTTATTCTTACAAGACCTTTCGCGAAAAAGGTTGTTAAAAAGGAGCCTTTGAAAACAAATGTCGCGACTCTTATAGGAAAAACAGCCGTTGTTACAAAACAAATAAATAATAATCAATCTGTTGGGGAAATTAGTATAAATGGTCAGATATGGTCTGCCAGAAACGTTGCTGAAAATGAGGTGATTGAACCATCTACAAATGTGGTTGTTCAGGAAATTCAAGGGGTTAAAGCTTTTGTAAAAACAATTTGAAATTTTTTAGGAGGAAGTTGTTATGGATTTATTGTCAGGCGGTTTGACCGCTTTAATTGTAATCGCGGTTATAATTTTAATTGTGCTTGTATCAAATGTGAAGATTGTTCCGCAGGCATATACCTATATTGTTGAAAGACTTGGGGGATATTATGCGACGTGGCAGACGGGACTTCATTTCTCAATTCCTATAATTGATAAGGTTTCAAAAAAAATAAATATGAAAGAATTAGTTGCGGATTTTCCTCCGCAGCCTGTTATAACAAAAGATAATGTAACAATGCAAATTGATACTGTAATATTTTTGCAGGTTACAGACCCGAAACTTTATGCGTATGGCGTTGATAATCCTATGAAAGCGATTGAGAACTTGACAGCGACTACCTTAAGAAATATTATAGGCGAGCTGGAACTTGACCAAACTTTGACTTCTCGTGATATTATAAACTCAAAAATGCGCTCTATCCTTGATAACGCTACTGACCCTTGGGGAATTAAAATAAATCGTGTTGAACTTAAAAACATTATGCCTCCAAAGGAAATTCAAGATTCTATGGAAAAACAGATGAAAGCTGAACGTGAAAGACGTGAAAAGATTCTTCAGGCTGAGGGTGAAAAAAGAAGCGCTATACTTGTTGCTGAAGGTGAGAAGGAGTCAGCTATATTGAGAGCTGAGGCTGATAAGTCCGCGGCTATTTTAAAGGCTGAGGCTGACAAAGAGGCTCAAATAAGGCGTGCTGAAGGTGAGGCTGAGGCTATCCTCGCTGTTCAGAAAGCTACCGCCGAGGGATTAAGAATGCTTAGTGATGTTGAGGTTACGTCTCAGGTTATAAAACTTAAAAGTCTTGAGGCTCTGGAAAAAACAGCTGACGGTAAGGCTACAAAACTTATTATTCCGTCTGATGTGCAAAATCTTGTTGGCGTTGTTTCTTCTATTAAAGAGGCTATTAAATAAAATCTGTGGGGCTTTGCCCATACGCATTAATTTAACAAAAATCTTGAGGCTCCGCTCGCTTTTTTCAAAAAGCGAGACAAAAACTTTTAAGCAAAACCGCGTTTTGCCGAAAAAATAATAAATTTCCAGATAAAAACGATAGTTTTTGCTTATTAGAGTTTAGAGTCAAGCCCTTTTTAAAGGGCTTGCAGGGTATGGGACAGCGTCCCATGGTTTTAACTTAGTGATATGTGGCTTTGCCCCACAGTCTTAAAGTCTGTCTAAAATTTTTATACAGACTTTTAAGAAAATAATTCTTCCCAAAGTTCTATTACTTTAAATTTGACTTTGAAATTGGTATCTTTGTCTGAGTTTGCCACAATTCCATATTCTTCTTCCGTTAAAATATTTTTTAGCTCTTGTTTTGATTCTTTTGATATTTCTTTATGAGAAACGTCCACAAAGCATAATGGTGGAAACATTACGCACCACCAGTTTTTTCCTTTGGCTTCACCTATTTCTATACGTAAAGCTTCATATTCTCCAGCGGGAAAAGATATATCTCCATATGTTTTTGTTGGAAATGTGGATTTTCCAACAAATGCTTTTACGTCGTAGTTGAAGCCTTCTTTTTTTATTGTTTCTTTTGCCGTTAAGATTACATCATTTATGTTTTCATTAAAAAAGTTTTTTGTCTCTTGTACATTTTCACACTTTTCTAATTGGGTTCTATATTTTGAGAGGATGGAATCTCTTACCTTTAGTTTTAAATGTTGGTCATAGTTGTTGTCACTGTTTGCTAGAACATGAAATCTTAATACTTCTTTTGCTATTCCTTTTTGAATATTTTCAGAATAAACCGCCGTGTATGTAACTACAGACGTAAATAATACTCCTAAAAACATTGATATAAATAATATTTTTTTATCTTTTTTCATCTGGCTGAAAATTTTTTCTTTTATTTTTAAAATCATAAAAATACTCCTTTCTGTTTTTTGTTTACAAAAAGGAGTATTACCTTAGAAATTAATTTTTAAACATTAATTTGCTTAAATTGTTTAATAGACCTGTTCAATAACCTCCGCAGTGCCGTTTGACAGACCCTTTTCCGTCATACTTTGCCTGATTTTTTTGAAATATTGCTGCGAGTATTCCTGTAAAAATAAGGCTTCGTCTGACGAAAAAATCTCTTGTCAATCGTCACCGCTTAGATTATTAAACAGGTCTAATGATTTTTATTGAGCCATTTTTTTGCCGAGAGATTTTAATTCTCCTTTTATATCATCATCGGGAGCCTCATTGCATATTACTGTTCCTATAAGTTCGGAGCATTTTCCTTTTACTCTCTCTTCCCAATCCCTCATCCATTCACCGTCTCCCCAGCCGTATGAACCAAATAAAGCGATTTTTTTATTTGAAAGGCTTTCCTCAACAGAAGTGAACATAGGCTCAAAACTGCTTTCCTCCAATACCTCACTTCCCATGGCAGGGCATCCAAAAGCGATTGAGTCATATGCCTCAACGCTGGCAAAGTCGTCAGACGTTAATATATCAACGTCAGCACCTGCTTCTCTCGCTCCATCAGCAAGGATATTTGCCATATCCTCTGTGTTTCCTGTTCCACTCCAATATACAACTGCTATTTTCATAAAATAAACATCTCCTTTTTAATTTAGATATAGTAATTAAATTTTGAAAGTTACAAAAAAATTATTTTATAGTGAAAGAACTTAAAAAGAAGTAAAAAAATCTATTTTACTCAAAAGTCTGCGAAGTGCTTCACAATTCGCTTACCGACTTTTGCCGCAAGCGGAC
>CATJCJ010000538.1 GCA_949738935.1 uncultured Eubacteriales bacterium
GCGGTTTTATGGAAATGCAGGGAAATAAACGTACACTTGGACTTTCAAACTGTGAGAAATATTACGCTAAGGGAACACATGGTATTACAGGAATACATACTATTCCCGAATTAGTTATCGGTATGCCGAATAATTTTCTGACAAAATTATTTCAGCAGGTTAATGATAATATAGTGAAAGAAGCGGAAGAGGTAGAAAAGGTACGGACGGAATATGAGAATATAATGGAACAAGCAAGAATGATAGTTTCAGGCATTACAACACCGGAAGAGGCTACAAAAGCGGTTGGGAATATGAAAAATCTGGAACATGTGCTTACGTCCGAAAAGGAATCCCGAAATCTTTTTTCCAGCAGAATAAAAGAGCTTGGATATAAATTTGATAAGGAACAGGGGGTTTATGTATGCGCTTCCTGATGACGCAGAGTTTATTGACTTCGTGGCAGTATCAATGGAATGATTTTGAAAAGTATGGAGAAAAGGCGGCGGAGTTTCAGGAAAAGGCTGAAAATGATTTTCTGTCAACGCTTCGCAGAGAACCTGTACCAACAAATGAGGCTATGCAGAAAGGTATTAATTTTGAAAAACTTGTTATGGATATTTGTTTTGACCGGGGAGACAGTGAAAATATCTGGTATGAAGCTGCGAAAGAGGTTGCGTCTGATGTCAGAGGTGGACAGTTTCAGGTAGCTGCAACTAAAGATGTGAGCGTGGCGGGAATTGATTTTTTGCTTTACGGCAGGCTGGATTGTCTCAAAGCGGGAGTAATAAGCGATATTAAGTTTTCTGGAAGTTATACTGTTGGAAAGTTTCTTGGAAGTCCTCAGCACCCTATGTATATGGAATTGGTGCCGGAGGCGGGAGAGTTTACTTATATAGTATCAAACGGCAAAAGAGTATGGAGAGAAACATACAGACGTGAGGAATGCCGCTCTGTTCTGGACATTATTCAGGAATTTGCTGAGTATTTACGGGAAAGAAAACTTATGTCATTGTATAAATCCTTTTGGAAAGCAAAAGAAAAAAGCAAATGATAAGGTCAGTTAAAATATGTGTGGAACGGGAAACGGAAAAAGGAACAGTATTTCGCGTTCTCGTTCCATGTGAAAGTCTTACAGATGAGGTAAATAAATTCAGTGAAGATAAAGTCCTGAAAGGTGAACTTAGGATTGATGACGGAAGAACAGTAACGGCGGAGCAAAGAAGAAAGGCGTACGCTGCGATAAGGGATATAGCGGTTTATACAGGTTATGTTCCTGAAGAGGCAAAGGAACGTCTGAAATATGAATATATGCTGAAAACAGATAACGAATATTTTTCACTGTCTGACTGTAGTGTATCGACAGCGAGAGAGTTTATAAGTTTTTTATTGGATTTCGCTTTGGAATGGGGAATACCCCTTACGGATAATTTAGTAAACCGTACAGACGATATAGGCAAAGCGTTATACAGTGCTTTGAAAAATAAGAGGTGCGCCTGCTGCGGGGCGGACGGTGAGATACATCATGTTGATGTGATAGGTATGGGAAACAGCCGAAAAAAGCTTGATGACAGAAATCACCGGAAAATTTGTTTGTGCAGGAAGCACCATACGGAGGCACACAATATAGGGTTTAAGGCTTTTAGTAAGCTATATTGTGTATACGGAATTAAGTACAGGGAGGATATATGAAAAATGAATAAGGTTATTTTAATGGGGAGGCTGACGGCTAACCCTGAGACAAGATACTCACAGGGTACAACACCTATAGCGGTGGTAAGATTTTCACTTGCTGTGAGCAGAAGATTTAAACGTGAGAATGAGTCTGATGTTGATTTTATAAATTGTACCGCTTTTGGAAAAACGGGTGAATTTATAAATCAATATTTTAAAAAAGGTATGATGACAGCGGTTGTCGGAAGATTACAGGTAAGCAGTTACAAGGATAAAAGCAATAACAATCGTATAAGTACTGATGTTATTGTTGATGAGACATATTTTGCTGAAAGTAAAAAGGCTTTTGAGAGCAGACAGCAGGAACAGACAGCCGAAAACGATAATGTTAGCTATAAAGCGGAAGATGTTACAGATGAGGACGATTTGCCGTTTTAAAAAATGAGGGTGAAAGCCCCTCTTCAGACTGGGAGGGCGGAAACAGATGAAAGACAGTTATTATTTTTCTCACGATTCAAACGCACTTATAGACCCCAAAATATTAGAAATGCGCTGTGATTACGGTATGGAAGGATACGGTGTTTTTTGGGCTGTTATTGAGATGCTCAGAAATCAGGAGGAATACAAACAGCCATTAAATATGACAACCTTTAAGGGTTTGAAAATGCTCTGTATGACTAATATAAATATTGAGGAATTTATAACAAAGTGTATTAATGAGTATAAACTTTTTGAAAGTGACGGAGAGTATTTTTGGTCGGCAAGTCTGTGTAAAAGAATGAACAAGAAAGAAAAAGTCAGCAAGGAAAGAAGAGAAGCCTCAAAAAGACGCTGGAATAAAAATGATGAAAAAGCAGACTCTGAACAAAATGAGAGTAAAAATGATACAAACTCTATGCAAACGGAATGCAAACCTAATGCAAATGCTATGCAAACGGAATGCAAATGCAATCCAAAGGAAAGTAAAGAAAAGGAAAGTAAAGAAAACAAAAATAAAGAAAAGGAAAGTAAAGAAAACAAAAATAAAGAAAAAGAAAGTAAAGAAAACAACGACTGCGTCGTTGAAAAAGAAAAGAGCTTGTCGCCGTCAAGGGCAAAGCTTGTCAGGTTTTATACAAACAATATAAATTCAACTCCGTCACCTCACGAGTATGAGAAATTATTTTGTTGGGAAGATACGTTTGACTGTGGTCTGATGATAAGAGGGCTTGAGATAGCCGCGGAAAAAAACAGAAGATTTTTAAGTTATGTCGAGGGAATTTACAAAAGGTGGGAAAACGACGGTATACATACTTTGGAACAGTATGAGGCAAGGGAACGGATAAGAGAGGCTGAAAAGCAAAACAATGACAAATCTGAGAAAGGCCGGACGGGAAACACTTTCTTTGATATGCTTCTGGGGGGTGAAGAAGCTGACACGTAAGGAAGTTATAATGATTATGGGGACATTACAAGTTGCGTATCCAAAGTTTTATAATAATTTGTTACAGGAGCAAAGAAAATTAACTGTGGATTTATGGACAAAAATGCTGTCTGATGTTACGGCGGAAGAAGTGACACTTGCGGTAAATAAAATAATTGCGGCAAGTGAATGGCCGCCAACGATAGCAGAGGTCAGAAAAGTAATTTCCGAAATACAAAAGGGAAGTGCAAAAGAAGCGGGCGAGGCTTGGGGAGAAGTTAGCGCGGCGATAAGAAAGTTTGGATATCTGAGAGAAAAAGAGGCATTGGAAAGTATGTCAGAAGAAACAAGAAAAGCTGTTGAATTTATGAACTGGCAGGTAATTTGTCGAAGTGAAAATTTAATTGCGGACAGGGCACATTTTTTTAAAGTATATGAAGCGATAAGAAAAAGAAGTGTTGAAGAAAATCAAATACCTTTTTTTATCAAAGATAAAATTATGAGGAACATAGAAAATAATATGCTTAAAATTAAATGCGCGGACATATCCAAAGAGAAAAAAGAAGAAAAAACACAAACAGTGATACCTGAAAAAATATAAGAAATTTTAATAAAAATGTCTGAGCGCCGCAAGGAAAGGAAATCAGAAAATGAGTGATAGAAGTGATACGGAAAGAAAAGTTAATTGTCAATGTATAGCCAATTCCAACGGCGTATGCAAGGTAAAAAATTGCGACGGTGAAATAAAGAGGCTGATGATAAACGACAAAGACCCTGACAGAGCCGCTTGGAGATATGAAATTTCACTAAAAGCTTTTGAGGATGCTTTTAGTGAGGATTTTGAAAAAGAACTGGAAAGGGATGTGGATTAAACAAAATTTCAGCAAGAGGATATAAATTCTGTAAAATTTTTAATTTGAAAGAGGGAGGTTATTATGGCGAAGAGTGTTTTAACAGAGCTGAAAGATAAAAAAATTTATACTTTCGGGGCTGATAGAATCAAGGCGGAAACTGAGGCTGAGGAAAAATCCGCAAAGAGTAAAAAAGGCGGAGATAAAGGAGGAATGAATGGAGAAACGGCGGTTATTATTGCTCATATAGCTGAAAAGTGCGGCACTGACGCAGATTATAATGCTCTGGTGCTTCAAGCCGCATAAGTCATGGAAAAGATGTACAGTGCAGGGGAAAGAATAATTGTTCCATGACTGAAGAGGTAAAAGAATTTACGGAGATTTTCGAAAAGGAAATGATTGTCTATGAAAAAAGTCTTGATAAAAATAAAAATAAAGGGCGAAAAGGGAAGATTAAATGGCATACAGAAAATATGGAAACCGAAAAACAGTTATTGATGGTATAAAATTTGACAGCAAGGCGGAGGCGGAAAGATATAAAGAACTTAAAATTCTGGAAAAAGCAGGGCTTATAAAAAAATTGATTTTACAGCCGGAATTTTTATTGCAGGACAAGTTTAAGTATAATGGAAAAACCGAAAGGGCGGTTAAGTATATAGCTGATTTTAAGTATTTTGACGTTGCTAAAGGAGTCTATGTTGTGGAAGATGTTAAGGGGGTTGAGACAGAGGCGTTTAAGATAAAGAGAAAGCTGTTTTTAAAACTGTATGGTGATAATTATGATTTTGAGATTGTAAGGTAGGTTGATGAAAATGAAAACTCATAAACTTTTGATAACAGATGAAATATTTGAAGAGGTAAGGAAAAATTTTAATTCGGTTCTTATGAAAACGCTTCACACAATGAGAAACAAGGGCAGCGATAATGGAAAGGTAAATCTGGAATTGAAAATATCATTTGAGCACGATACTCTAGAATATAATGGTTTTGTTTTTGGAAAGGAAACAAGAGAGTATACTAATCCCATATTTGAGCATAAGGTAACTTCGAGTATACAGATAAAAGATGAGGTAACAGGCAGAATTAAGGGCAAATATGAACTTATATCGGAAGATGAGAATTATTATATACAGGAGATAGAAAGCCCTCAGTGCTCATTTTTTGACAACAATCTTGAATTATGACAGGCAGGTGATTTTTATGGAAAAAAGAAATTCGATATTGGCTCAGAAATGGGATATATGTAATGACATTTTAAACATATTCAGAAAACTCAAAGGTTAGGAATTACGACCGAAAACGGATAATCCGTATAACGGGCAGGAGGTATAAAATGGCGTGTACAGATTGGGTAACGGTTGGGGCGGTGTTTGTGATTATGTTTATGATTAGATTGTATGTAAAGGGAGATGGAAATAAATGAGAAAAATATTATTCAGAGGTAAACGAGTTGATGACGGCGAGTGGGCTGAGGGGTATTTTATTGAACGGGATACGCCTGAATATCATGCTTATATCGTTAAGTTGTTTGAGGGAGAAGATACGGGTAAAGGTATTGATATAATTAAGTCTGATATTGTGGAGGTTATTCCTGAAACGGTTGGACAGTATACAGGGTGTACAGATGAAAGAAACGATAAGATTTTCGAGGGTGATTTAATAAGAAATCTTGAGGACTATGAAGATATTGCTGCTGTAAAATACATTGACGGAGAGTTTGTATTACAATGGAAAGACAGCTATGATGACAGTTTGTCAGAATATTCAGTATGCGGGCTTCCACTTGATTTGTTAAAGGTTGGAAATATTTATGATAACCCTGAATTAATGGAGGTGGGAGAATGACAAATTTAGAATTTTTTAACGATATTTGCGAGAAAAACATAAGCGCTGAGGATACAGCGCTGGGAATGGTACTTTCGGTTTTAAAAGAAGATATCTTTATGGAAAGATTTAACGTAGATGATGATGAGTACGAAGATTATATCAAACGCTATCACTATTTGCTGAAATGGCTTGATGAGGAAAAAGTGTAAGTGTAGATAAAAGGAGCTTCTGCCCCTTCTGAAAATACGAAGATTTATCATAAAAAGAAAATGAAAGAATGTATTTTTCAAAAAGCAAAAAGTACAAAAACAATGAGAAGGAGCGAATAAAATTGACAATTAAAGATTATAAAGTTGGACAGGAAGTATTTATTATGCTGTCAGGAAGGCAGGGGTGGCAAATTGACGAAGAAAAAGATTTAATTAAATGTGTAGTTGAAAAGGTTGGAAGTAAATATGTTTATGCGAAAGCTAATAATAGATGTTATTCAGAAAAATTTTTTCAGCAAGACGAAAAAGATGATTTTCTCATGGAGTATAACGACTATGGTGACAGAAAGTTATTGTTTCTGACAAAAGAGGCGGCTTTTGATTATGTTGAGAGACGAAGAATATTTGATGGATTACGATGTGCGTTTTACCATTCAATAAATTATGGTAGATTTACCCTTGAACAGCTTAGGGAGGTTCAAAAAATTTTAAATACTTAATTATAAATAAGCGGCAGACAAGCCAAAAGGAGCTTGCGCCCCTTTTTGAAAATATTAATAATAACATACTGATACTGTTATTATAGCATATTTTTCAGAGGGGGAGCAAGTATGAGTTTTACTTTTAAGGAAACTGAGGATAAAATAAAGAAATACTATGAGAGCCTTAAGGTAACAGGGAGGCTGAGGCACAGACTGGAAATCTACAGGAAGAGAAAAATTGATATTGAAAATAAAATTGACAAATCGCTTGTAAGGTTAGAGGATAATTTTACGGCGGTAAACTATGGAAGTGCCGGAGGAGGTTTAGGAGGGATAAAAACATCACCTCAGGAAAAAGC
>CATJCJ010000539.1 GCA_949738935.1 uncultured Eubacteriales bacterium
ACATCTATAATATTATGATGTTGTATTTCAATATCATTTATAGTTAATGTGCCCTTTTCTATAACTTCATACTCATCTGAATTATAATATTTTTCTTTGGGGCGTTCAATAAGTTCAGAATCTGTTAAATCATCGCCGTAATCTGTCCACTTAAGGGTAATACGTGACTTATCATTTTTATCATCGGAAGTATAAATCAAAGCTCTTTTTGAGCTGAAAACGCTATTTTCGTCCACATCAAATTCTTCAGTTTTAAAATCTTCATTGATTTTTATGGAAATATCATCAAATGTATAGTTTTTAGTTTTAGGCTCACATCCGAATAAACAACTGCTTAACATGAGTGACGTAAGTAGGCAGGTAAATTTAGTTAGTTTTTTCATGGTGTCATTCTCCTTGATGTTTAATATATTAAAAAGATATTGGTTGTGAATTTTTAATGTACGCTTAAAAATCAATAGATGAAAAAATATCGTCAATAAAGGTGCTCATTTGAGTTTTTTTACCGTTAATGCTATATGTACTCATCATTGAATATAGGCAATCATTATGAATAAAACAACGCACATTTGTTACGGAATTAATATCGTTCGTGCAGTTTGTTTCCATATATGTTAAATTACCTTTTATGGAATATATAGGTTCTTCTACTGTCTCATAGTTATTACAAAGTGCGATATAAAATAATGAAAATTGTTCTGTTTCTGCCTCTTCTGAATTTTCGATAATATCAAGATCATGCGCTTGTAATCCTAATACAGATTTGTCATCTAACCAAAGATAAACTGCGCCTGAATCACCAATATTTTCTTCCCAGGCTGACGGAGCTAAAAAAGATATATCTTTAAAAAAACACAATTTGTCCAATTCAATATTCTTTTCAGTTGGCGTATTTGTTGGTTCTTCGGTAACCGCTTCTGTAGTTTCTTGTTCAGTAGTTTCGACAACTGATTCTACTTTAGAACTGCTCTTTTCATCAGAATTACATCCGCAAAGTCCTAAACACAAAATTAAAGCGGATAGAAAACAAGTTGTCTTAGTTGATTTTTTCATTATGTCATAACCCCTTTGTTGTAAATTGTAATAAAATTATACCATATTCAACAATTTTTTACAATTGATATAAGATAAGAAGTTTACTTGAATAATTTGTAGAAAGTTAACAAATTAATGGTATTATAAGGAAATTATGCACTAATATAAATTCAAGTTTTATATTTTTTACATATTGCGTTTTAATTCCATTTCTATAATTTTATTTACAATTTCTTTGCTAATTGTATCAAGCTTTCTGTAGTTTATTAGTAAATTTATTTCTTCGGAGTTATGAGCAACGTCTTCTTCCATTTCATTTTCAAACTCATCTTGAAATAGATAATTTGCATCAGTTTTTAGGATTTCAAAAAGCTTGGTCATATTTTCTATTTTAGGATAACTTATATCTGACTCATAGTTACCAATTGCACCTTTTGAAACACCTAATAATTTTGCGAGTTCTTCTTGCGTTAAACCTGCTTGTTGTCTACATTCTTTAATTCTTTTCCCAACGGACATATAATCACCTCTTGTCCATAATTATAATATAAAAAGCATTAATAGTCAATAGAAAAATATAGTTTTGCTGAGATTAATATAAATTTGTACAAAAATACTGTGTAAATTTTGTTTATTATTTTCTCAGTATACTTGAACATTTCTATTGACAGATAATTAATACTGTGATAAAATAAAATTGTCCTCAGAAATACTGAGAATAATTAAAGAAAGGATAGTAAATATGAACACTGTTACAAATAATATTAAGACTATAATTAAAGCTAAAGGCTTTAAGCAAAAGCATATCGCTGAGCAATTAGGCTTATCTGAACAAAATTTTAGTAATATATTATGTGGTAGGAAGATCTTTAAGACAGAATATGTAAATTCTGTTTGTAGAGCGTTAGAAATTACACCAAATGAGCTTTTTGACGAAAGCAATAAAAACTAAATCCGCATAAGAAAGGAGAAAATAATGGCTAATAAAATTAAAGAAAAAACTGATGTTCAAGTTGTTTTACTTCGACAGTTAAATGAACTTAGAGAAAAACAACTTAAACTATCAGTCCGAGATGTTAAGCGTTATACAAAACTTTCAAACGCAATTTGCGATACGGCAAAAACTCTTTTGACGTATTTTTAAATAAGCCACTTGCTTTTAGGTATGTTATCCTCTAATGCTTTGCTTATCTTTACTGAAAGGTCAACAAACTTTTTTACGTATTCTTCAACTGCCATTGAAGATATATCGCAAGTTTTTTCTAAGTATGCAAGTGTTAATCTTTCGACAAGTGCGTTAGAATTAGTCACGGTAATCACCTCCCTCATTAATTAATGCTAAATTATACCATATTTTTACGGGGATGGCAAGGAGCAGAAACCAAATCTGCATAAGAAAGGAGAAAATTATGGACAAAATAAAAAATCCCTCAGAAAGAAAAATAAAATTACTTTCTGAGAGATTAAACGATACAAGCAAATTAACCGAGGTGATTCCTGATAATGTAAATATTACAGTATCAGAAATCGAAAAAGACAGGAACGGTAATCCTGTGCTTCACCCGGTTGACTTTTAATTAATGCTGTATGTTTTCCACGGTATTCTTGTAAGGTTTATATTAGCAAGAAACTTTACAATATCAGGCCGTCCCTGATATGTAGGGATTCCACGGGAATCCTGAGCCATTAAGATAATTGGCGAGGGGAATACCCTACACATTGCATTTCTAAGGTCATTAGCTTCAGAATTATTATTTAAAACGTGGGGTTTAACAATAATAATTGAAAAAGTAACACCCTGCTCTTTGATAATTGCGCCTTTAACTTTTATTTTAATATCACCTCTTTTCTATATGAGAATATTTTCATTATAGAATAATTGGTGAAAATTGTCAAATAAAGAATTAGACAGAAAGGATAAAACTTATGCAAGATATATTAATAGCTATTATCACCCCGTTATCGGGGCTTTTAATAGGAAAAGTATTATTTTACATATTCGAGCATTTGGACTGAGTAAGAATCAAAACAGTTAGTTAGGAGGATTTATGAAATTCGATGAAGTGCCGAAGATGGCAACTATAAAGGAAACGGCAAAAATATTCAACTTACCGGAATACTTTGTAAGGCAATTAGTTAAAAATGGGCAAATAGTCGCGGTACAATCCGGGCGTAAAACTTTTATAAATTTAAATAAGTTTGCAGAAAAATTAAATGTTGGTAATATTAGTGCAGATGAGGAAGAAAAGGAGACAGTTATTGGAATTAGACCCATACATTAATAAATAACAAGTAAAGGGGTACATAAAATGACAAGATTAAGAAAAGCGGATACGGTTCCGGAATTAAGGCTGAACAATCCGCAAAACAAAGGCTATCAGGAAGCAACAATAACATTGTTTCCCGATAGCGGTGATGTACTGATAGATAACCCCCAAATGGAGGTATCAAGGGAGTTAATAGATTCCTCGTTTTCTGCGCTTATTGATATTATGCACAGGAATACGGTAAGGCAAGGATTAGATAGTTATGCATAGACTTAAGCGGTGTGTAAAAAATTCGCCCTGGCAAAAAAGCACAGGACGGATTTTCAACACCAATAAAATAACATAACACTGATATAGTAACATAAATTGAAAGAAAAGTCAAGAGTTATGATAAAAAAATATGAGTTCACAGAAGAAACAAAAGTTATCTGCGGAAGAAAACTTCACAGAATCAGAGCGTTAAGAGATTTTAACGATGTTAAGGCTGGTGACCTGGGTGGATTCATAGAAAAGGAAGAAAACCTGAGTCAT
>CATJCJ010000540.1 GCA_949738935.1 uncultured Eubacteriales bacterium
GATTTAACGGCGGTTGCTGCGGCTGATTTAACGGCGGTTGCTGCGGCTGATTTAACGGCGGTTGCTGCGGCATTGGCTGATTAACAGGCATTTCAGTCTCATCAAAATCATTAAAATTCTCATAAGGCCATCTAGGATACTTACTAAAATCCGGAACATAAATTGTATCCGCCTGCTCTCCCCCATCATCCATATTTTGAACCTTGACACATTCATCTTTTTTTAAATCGCTCAACTCTTTGAAAAACTTATTTTTAGAATTATACTTAATCTGAAATTTATTCAAAGACATCAACTTTACCCTCACAAAAAATATTTATATATAAGTATATGCCGCCAAATGAAAAAATACACAAAAAGAAGAAAAAACACTACAACGTGTCTGTGACAATTTCTATCCTCTCTCTGTTCCGTAAAAAGCCGCGTTTATTATCTCAAGATTTTTTTCTTCAGCATATCTTACGGTATAAGCTGTTCCGCCGCTGTCTCTGGTTTTATAGCAAACACAAATTCCGCTGTTATCAACAAGATGACGATTTCTTTTAAACATACAATCCCTTGTATAATTTTCAGAAATATAAACATACTTATCACATCTTGATTTTATATCCTCATAAATTTTTATATCCTCAGCGTTCCAGTTATAAGTCTGATTTTTACAAGGCAAAACAAGTATCAGCTTTATCATTGGATAATCACTTTTAAGCTCAAGTACAGTTTTTGCCGCGAGCGTGTCAAAACCAAGAGCCCCGCCCGCCCCAAAATAAATAACACCTCTTTCTATAAGTTTTATAAGAATATGCTTAAGCTTTTCTTTCAAAGCTTCATACTCATAAGCTGGTATTTTTCTGTGTCCTGTAAAACAACAAGTTTTTTCTCTCATATTTATCCTCACACCTTTAAAGTATATATTTATTACATTTTAAGTGTTTTATACACGTTTAATCAATATTTTAAGTTTTTATAACAAATAATAATGTTATTACATATATTAAAATTATCTTTAAGGGGTGATTAAATGAATAAAGAGAGATTCATAAAAAGACTTGTACAACTCAGGATGAATAAAAATGTTTCCGCAAGAGAAATGAGCTTGTCTATGGGACAAGGTCCTGATTATATAAATCATATTGAAAATGGCAGAACTTTACCATCTATGACGGCATTCTTTTATATATGTGAATACTTTAATATATCACCTCAGGAATTTTTTGACACAGAAAATAAAGCTCCCGAAAGAATGCGAGAGCTTGTAAAAGCAGCTAAAGGGTTAGATATAGAAGCTATGAACCATATTGTTGAAGTCGTAAAAAGAATGAAAAGGTAATCTAAATGGATAAAGAAAAATTTATAAATAGACTTGTACAGCTTAGAATGAATAAAAATGTTTCCGCGAGAGATATGAGCTTGTCTATGGGGCAAAGCCCTAATTATATTAATCATATTGAGAACGGTGTAAATCTACCATCTATGACGGCATTTTTTTATATATGTGAATATCTTAATATATCACCTCAGGAATTTTTTGACACACAAAACACAGCTCCCGAAATAACACGAGAACTTTTAAACGCTTCCAAAGGTTTAGACATAGAATCTATGAGATACATTGTTGAAGTCGTAAAAAGAATGAAAAGGTAATCTAAATGGATAAAGAAAAATTTATTGAAAGACTTGTACAGCTTAGAATGAATAAAAATGTTTCCGCGAGAGATATGAGTTTATCCATAGGTCAAAGCATAAACTATATTAATCAAATAGAAAATGGCAAAAACCTGCCGTCTATGATGGCATTCTTTTACATATGTAAATATCTTGAGGTATCCCCTCAGGAATTTTTTGACATAGAAAATACAGTTCCCGAAAGAATGCGGGAACTTATAAAAATAGCAAAAGGGTTAGATGCTGAAACTATGGGATATGTTGTTGAGATTTTAAAAAGAATAAAAAAATAGCAAAAAAAATACCAACTTGCCGCTCAAAAACTATGAAGCGGGAGCGTTGGCCGAGAACATTATTTTTACCAAAAAAAGTCCCTCCTCGAGCTGCGGGGGGTCCGGGGCGGAAGCGCTTCCCCCCGGCGCTTTTGGTGCTTTTGGCGCGCAAAAGCACAATACTCTTAAGTTTTCATATACTCATCACAAAAATCCCTCAAAGGACATATTTCACATTCAGGTTTTCTTGCCTTACAAATTTTTCTTCCGTGAGCGATAATTTGAGTGTTATACCTAATCCAGTGTTCTTTAGGAAAAATCTCCATAAGTTCAAACTCAATCTTTACAGGGTCATCACTTTTTGTAAAGCCAAGCTTTTTAGAAATTCTTTTAACATGGGTATCAACAACAATGCTTGGCAAATTAAAAATATGACTTCTGACCACATTGGCTGTTTTTCTTCCAACCCCAGGAATAGTAATAAGCTCATCAACCTCCGATGGCATAACCGAATTGTATTTTTGTAAGAGCATTCGACAAGCGAGAATAATATTTTTAGCTTTGTTTCTGTAAAATCCCGTGCTTTTAATATCTCTTTCCAAAACAGTCAAATCAGCTCCGGCAAAATCCTCAATAGAAGTATATTTTTTAAATAAATCTTTTGTAACAATATTAACCCTGTCATCTGTACATTGAGCGCTTAATATTGTGGCAATCAATAACTGCCACTCATTTTGATAATTCAAATAACACTTGTCTTCCGTAGGATACCATTCATCAAGGAGACGAAGCACATTTTCAACTTTTTCTCTCATAAAATTCAATCACCTCAAAAACCCGCTTTTTTAAAGAAACACCATTTAATTCAAAAATAAATATTAGAGTTTTCGGTAAAACCTAAAAAAGGTTTGCGGAGCACAAGACATCATCCCATATACACTAATTAAATAAAATAAAAAATTTTCAGAAATCTTCCCTTTAAGAACAGCGTTTTAAGGGGTCCGGGGGAAATCGCAATCCCCCGGCGCTTTTGCTACTTTTCCCGCGGAAAAGTACAATATTTAAAAGACTGAAAATTTTATATATATTTTTATAAATTTATTTCTAAAGTCAGCGTGTATGAGAACTTCCGCCGTCAGTTAAATTGACGCTTTAGAGAGAAGCCTTGTTTTGTTAGCAAACCTTGTCAATCCAATAAATACAAAAACAGATAACAAAATAAAACCAGCTGTAAGAATCACAATCGTAGAATTAAATGGCACAAGATTGAAAAACTCAGGAAATAATAAAATTCCACCCACAAATATACCTGTCATTGACGCAAACAAAACAATTCTCATTTTATTAAAAGGGACACAAACTTTAAATAGGAACATAAGCCTGACAAACCCCGTAACATAAACACAAACGGTCGAAGCCTCCATATCATCACAAATATTAAAAATGTGACTAAAAGCAAGAACACATAATATAGATACCAAAGCCGCCCCCGCTGGAGGAATAGCCAGCCTCATTATATTCTGAAAAAAGTTTCCCTTAACAATTTCCTTATTTGGCTCAAGAGCAAGCAAAATACCGGGAATTCCTGAACTGACAGCATTAATAAGCGTCTGCTGAATAGGAATAAAAGGGTAAGCCACCTGAATAAATAAATAAACAATAGCAAGTCCAATAGAATAAATACTTCTAACCATAACAATAGAGGCGGAACGCTGAATATTATTAATAGACCGCCTGCCCTCAGCGACAACCTTAGGCATAGAGTCGAAATTAGAATTCATCAAAATAAGCTGAGAAACATTTCTGGCGGCGTCTGTTCCCGAGGCCATAGCGATACTGCAATCAGCCTCTTTAAGTGCCAAAACATCATTAACACCGTCGCCCGTCATAGCGACAGTATGACCTTTTTTTCGCAGAGAACTAATAAGCTGCTTTTTCTGAATAGGAGTAACCCTCGCGAAAACAACATTTTCAGACACGGCGTCCTCAATATCAGCGTCACTCAAACTTGACATATCAATAGCTTTTTGCCAGCCGTCAACACCTGTATCCCTGGCGATACCGCTCACCGTCTCAACACTGTCGCCTGAAATAACTTTAATATCAACTCCCTGCTCCTTAAAATATTCCAAAGTTTTTTTCGCTTCACTTCTAATTTTATCTCTGATAAGTATGAAAGCGACAGGAACAATTTTCTTAGGAAGCTTTTTAGGAGAACACTCATTATCTGAATGAGCGAGCAAAATAACTCTGCCGCTTTTTGAGAACAAATTAAGCTTCTCTCTGATATTCTCAGGAACTTGTTTAAAAATAAAATCAGCGGCGCCTATTATATATGAGCCGTATTTCTCAAAATACACTCCTGACCATTTTTCCTGACTCGAAAAAGGGCATCGAACCAAAGCTTTCCAGTCGGATGGCTGTGAGTATTTGTCTTTAACAGCATTAAATGTCGGGTTATTGTCATCAAGCGAAGCCGTGATTGACGCAAGCGCCTTTGGCGCGATATCAGAATATTTATTGTCAATCATAACAATATCAGTAACTTCCATACATCCCTCAGTCAAAGTACCCGTCTTATCAAGACATAAAGTATCAACCCTGGCGAGCGTCTCAATACAATGAAGTTCCTGAGCAAGAACCTTAAATCTTGAAAGCCTGACCACCCCGACAGCCAAAACCGTACTTGCGAGAAGCATAAGCCCCTCGGGAATTATAGTAATAATAGCGGCGACACTCTGAACAACAGCCGCCTTAAAATTATTTTCAGCGATAAATTGATTAAAAGCGATAATAACACCGACAGGAATAATAAAATAAGAAATTATCCTGACAATTTTATTAAGAGTTTTAATAATTTCAGAATTAATTTTTTTAACATACTTTGCCCCGCTTGAAATCTGAGAGACATAATTATATTTTCCGACTCTCTCAGCTCTGGCGACACATTTACCGCTTATAATAAAACTGCCCGCTAAAAGCAAATCCCCCTCTTTTTTATAAACAGCGTCCGACTCTCCCGTAACAAAAGACTCATTAACATCACAATCTCCATCTACGATAACAGAATCAGCCGCGACCTGATATCCGCTTTGAAAGACAATAATATCGTCAAGAACGATTTTTTGAATATCAATTTTCACTTTCCGACCGTTTCTAATAACGTCAGCCTTTGTAGTGGCTATAATAGAGAGCTTGTCAACAGTAAGTTTCGAGCGGATTTCCTGAATAATCCCAATAAACAAATTAGATAAAACAACTCCCATAAACAAAACATTTTTATACTCACCGACAATAATAACGATTACAGCAAGCGTAAAATTCAGAATATTAAAAAACGTGCATAAATTACCGGCGATAATTTGAGGAATTGTTTTTGTGGGAACAGTAGTTTCCTCATTAAACAGTCCCGAGGCAAGCCTCTCATTAACCTCAATATCGGAAAGCCCCTTGTCACAGTCCGGAAAATATCGTTTAGCTTTTTTCAGGGCGCTGTCATTTTCAACCTTATATCTCATTACTTTCCTCCAACACAATAATACAAAGAATTTCCAAGCAAATCATTTTTTCCATAATAATCAAAAAGGATAAAACAGTCTTTCTTTTGAAATTGTAAAAAATCATTTTCAACAATCTCAAAGATATTATAAGAAAACTTCTCAATATGGCACATTCTGGCAATTTGTTTAGACGTAAACCCCGCCAGATGAGGAACATATTTTATTATATTTTCTTGTTTGTCAAAAAAAGCTCTGGCAAAAGCTTTTGTTCCCTCAAAATCATTTCGCTCAAGCCAATAAGGAAAATTCTTAATATTATCATTTAAAAACATATCAAATTTAATAACATCTTTCAATTTATCAATATCTCTGACATATAACGCGCAAAACTCATACATAATTGTATATAATCTCATTTTATTATGTGAGACCTCGTGATACTTATTACCAACCCAATATAAAGCAAGTTTTTCAAAGAATAAAAAAGGTCTCTCAAAATAACCAACAATAAATTTAATAGTATTAACACACTTTCCTGAATTATAATATATTTCGACCATTTCAGCTATAAACTTAAGAGTAATCATTTCATCAAACGAAACCTTATCATTAAAAAGGATTTCATAAGGAGCTTTTTCATTATATACAATACCATAAGCCTCAGCGTTTTCTCTAAGACCCGAACCCCTGAGAAGTTTTAAAAACCCAAGCTGAAGCTGTTCCGGATAAACAGAGCAAACATCGTCAAAAGATTTTCCGAAAGAGTCATAATCCTCAAAAGGAAGTCCGGCAATCAAATCAAGATGCTGATGAATGTTTTTAAACGCTTTAATAGTTCTGACATTCTCAAAAATCCTGCTAATATTAGTTTTTCTTTGAATTGCCGAAAGGGTATCAAAATTTGTGGACTGAACACCTATTTCCAGCTGAAACAACTGTTTTCTGGCTTTTTTAAGGATACTAAGAATATCGGAGTCAATAATATCCGCCGACACCTCAAAGTGAAAATTTGTAAAACCATTATCATTTTCAATAAGAAAATTCCAAATATCAACAGCAAACTTTTTATTACAATTAAAAGTTCTGTCAACAAATTTAACCTGTCTAACTTTTTTCTCAATAAAAAATCCGAGGTCAGAGAAAACTCTCTCTTTAGATAAAAACCTGACTTCATTCTCAACAGATGAGAGACAATACTGGCATTTATACGGACAGCCTCTCGAAGCCTCATAATATATTATTTTATTCTTAAGTTCTTCCATAGAAAAATCATCATAAACAAAAGGAATTTCATCAAGCTCAAGAGGTTTTCTTTTTTTTGTGACAACAACATCGTTTCCGTTAAAAAAAGCAATTCCGTCAATTTCCGAAAGCTCTTCTATTTTGTCATTAAAACAAGAAATAACTTCCAAAACTGTTTTTTCTCCCTCGCCAATAACAATAACATCAACAATTCCCGGATTTTCCTCAAAAAGATACCGAAACTCATAACTCACCTCAGGTCCGCCAAAAATAATCTTAATACTCGGCAAAACTTTTTTAACAACAGAAGCGATATTAATAATCATCTCAATATTCCATATGTAGCAGGAAAATCCAAGAATATCGGGTTTCATTTTATAGATTTCAGAAACGATAAATTCCTCACTGCTGTTAATTGTAAACTCAGCAATATCAATATAAACATCAAACTCAGCGCAATATTTTTTAATACATCTAAGCGCCAAAGAAGAATGTATAAATTTAGCGTTAATAGCTGTAAAAACCGTTCTCACAAAACTCCCCCTATACTCTTCTCTCACTTCTGTAAGAATTTATTATATCACCTTTAAACCGCCGCGTCAAACTCAAAATAAACATTTTTTGTACAAATTACAATATAAAATAAGTTTATAATAATTCTATCCTCTGTTTATCATATAATTGCTGTTAATCCTTCAAAATAATTCCTCAAAATATATGAAGTCATAATCGTGTTGTATAGTATAAATACTATTTGACAAATTACTCTGATTGTCATATAATTATCGTGAGTATTTTTGAGTTTTTAATAATGATATTTTAAAAAATTCCTATTTTCTCAAAAATATCTCAAAATTTTAACCATAGCTTTTAATATATGTAAAAATAATTAAGGAGAGATATGTAATGAAAAAATTCGCTTGGTTTAATTTAAGTTTTGTATGTTGTTTGACAATAGCGACAGAAAGCTGTTACGCCTATATCGACCCAGCGACAACAAGTTATGTTATACAAATTGCCGCCGGAGTTATTATTGCCTGCGGAGCGACAGCTGGAATTCTGTGGAACAAATTCGCGAGAAAAGTCAAGAAGAAAAAAATGGACAATATAAAAGAAATCGAAATGGACAGCAAATCATCTCTTAACGGTAAAAGCGTTGTTAAGGCTGAAGACTTGCTTGATGATGAAGAGGTGTAATTGTGAGTACTGTAATTGACGCTATAAGCAACATTATGAGCTTTTTAATGAGCGGCTGTTACTATTTAATAAGCAATTATGGTCTAAGCCTGATTTTGTTTACACTGCTCACAAAGGTAATATTATTTCCTATCAACCTTTTTATCCAAAAAAACTCCATTAAAATGGTAAAATTTCAGCCGGAGCTAGACGCTCTCAAAATTAAATATATTGATGATAAAGATAAATATATAGACGCTAGAATGGAACTTTATAAAAAAAATAACTATCATTCCTCAGTCGGAATTATTCCCCTTATCATTCAGCTTATTTTTGTTATGGGGCTTTTGGGAGTAATCTATCAGCCTTTGACTTATATTCTTGACATTGACAGTTCCTCAATAGAACAACTTAGACTTTTGTTGGGCGTTGAAAATACAGAAAGCTCATATCAGCTTGAAATTATTGACAAAGTCCACAACATGACAACTATTGACAACAGTGCTCTTTTAGATGTTTTCAATAAAATAAAAACCTTTGACACAAATTTATGGGGATTTGATTTAGGTGTAAAACCAACATTCGAGGGAAATTATATTCATCTTCTTATTCCTGTTTTTGCCGGCTTAAGCGCCTGGATAATGTGCGTTGTTCAAAATAAAATAAATATTTTACAAGTAACGGCGGGAAATTTAAATAAATATGGAATGACAATATTTATGATTTTGTTTTCCACATATTTCGCTTATCTCGTACCAACGGGTGTTGGAATATACTGGATTTTTGGAAATCTGTTCGCGATTCCCTCAATGATTTTAACAAATGTCGTAATGCCTCCAAAAAAGCATATAGACCTTGAGTACCTGAAAAAAATTCAGGCGAAAAAGATACTCAGAGAAGAAAAGTACAAGAAATATCATAAAAAAGAAAAAGAAGATTATAAACGCTTTTTCTCAGAAAAAAATATGAGACTTATGTTTTATTCAGAGCAGAACGGTTTTTATAAATATTATGCCGGTATTATAGACTATATCTGTGAACATTCCGATATAGTTATTCATTATGTGACAAGTGACCCCGAGGATAATATTTTCAACGACACAAGAGAGCAGATACGTCCATATTACATTTCAAGAGACAAATATATCATTCCGCTTTTTATGAAATTAGATTGTGATATGGTTGTAATGACAATGCCCGACTTGGAAAAATATCATATAAAACGTTCAAGAATAAGAAACGATATTGAATATTTATACATTTGTCATGGTATGGGAAGTATTGCACTGACTTTAAGAAAAGGCGCTTTAGATTGGTATGACACTGTTTTCTGCGTTGGGGTTGACTCCGTAAATGAGATAAGAGAAATGGAAAAACTCTACAATACAAGAGAAAAAAGACTTGTTGAGACGGGTTATATTTTAATCGATGAAATGATAGAACAATATGAGAAACTTCCGCGCGAAGAAAATAACCCAAAAAAAATTCTCATAGCTCCGTCATGGCAGCCTGATAATATTATCGACTTATGCGTGGACGAGCTTTTAGCGAAACTTTCCGAAATAAACCTTGACATTATATTAAGACCCCACCCTCAGCAAGTGAGAAACGAGCCTGAGAAATTTGACACTTTAAAAGAAAAATATGAAAAAGAGGGCGGAAATATAACAATACAAACAGACTTTTCCTCAAACTCCCCAATTATGGAAGCCGATATTTTAATCACAGACTGGTCTGACATATGTTGGGAATACGCTTTTACAACCAAAAGACCAACAATCTTTATCAATACTCCTATGAAAATAATGAACAATGAATATGATAAAATCAAAACTGTGCCTATAAATATTTCATTAAGAGATGAAATAGGCAAAAGCATAGACCCCGATAAAATAGGAAGTATTAATTCTTTAATTGAGGACATTTTAAATAATTATAACAGCTATACAAAGCACATTGATGAAGTCTTCCACGAGCACTTTTTCAATATCGGTAATAGTGTAAAACTCAGCGGAAAATATATAATCAAAGCTCTTAAGAAAAATTCTTGATATCCAAAAAGCGTAAAGGAAAATTAATAATGAATTTATTGGTTATGTCAGATATACACGGCAATCTTTCCGCTCTCACGGCGGTTCTAAAAAAAGCGGAAAATATAAATATAAATTCCTGCGTTTTACTTGGGGACATTATAGATTATGGTCCTCACTCAAACGAAGTAATAGATATTTTAAAAGAATTACCCTACCCCATTATATGTAATATATGGGGAAACCATGAAGAAGCGGTTATAAACGAACACTATAACCGTTTTTCTTCAGAAAGAGGAAAGATTTGCGCGAAACACACAAGAAATAATTTAAAAAATACATCTATAAAATATATAAAAGAAACTATGACTAACAGAGGAAAATTTGAGTTTGACTGTGACGGAAAAAAATGTTTGGCAATTCACGGAAGTTTTGAAGATGAATATTGGATTAGTCTCAATGTTACCACTGATGTTACCGAATATAAAAAATACGATTATGTATTTTCAGGCCATTCTCATTTTCCTCATTTTTTTGAAAAATACTATAAAACCGATTCCGCTCAAAAAAGAAACAACGCGAAAACCATTTTTATCAATCCCGGCTCTGTCGGACAGCCAAGAAACCTCAATAATATGGCGCAATTCACGTTTTTAAACGTTAAGGATGAAACTGTATATATGGAAAAGGCACCTTATGACATTGAAAATGAGCGGAAATATTTTTCCGAACAAATCGACAAATTTTATAAAGAAAGATTAAAGCTTGGAATATAAAATTTTAAATATAATTTTATACTATGGAGGGATTTATTATTATGAAATTATATGTTATCAGCGGCGTAACAGGTATGACAGGCAACGCTCTGGCAAGAAAACTAATTGAGC
>CATJCJ010000541.1 GCA_949738935.1 uncultured Eubacteriales bacterium
GACGCCATTAAAACTGCTTTTTCTAAAATAACATCATCTGATTGTATTGGGTGGTTTTCTGCTGTTGGCTTGAGGCAATAATTTGTTGGATTGCTATAATATGAAAAATGATGCTTGGTATGAGAAAGACTTTGAGACAGGGGACCGCTATTTAAGGGTAATTCTTTATGATGATAGTATAGAGGACATTAAAACGAGTGGTAATATAGTACAAAGATTTTTAAAAACACGAATACCTTTTTATTTGGAACCACTTGTAAGTGTTCAAGTGAGAGGTGAAATATTTATAAATCAAAGACATTTTGCGGAGAAACTTGTTATATCCAAAGGTTATACACTTTATGAAAAGGAGGTAAATTAAATGCCTAAGTGGGTTGTATTAAGAACAACACAAGGTAAGTCTTTAGCAAATGAAATTTTAAGTGGAACAACTAATGAACCACTTAAAATAACGAGAATTATAGCTTGTTGTAAAGGAGGTATGTCAACTTCTAAAATATTGTCAGCAACAAAAGATGATATTTTAAAAGAAGATAGATATGCGCAAGACTTAAAAATTATTGATGTGTTGAATACATCAATGACCCCTCCTTTTAATGAAGAGGAAGGTATTATTGTAGGTCAGTTAAGAAATGATTTGGTTTCAGAGGACATACCTGCTTCTATTATTGATAATCCTAATTATAATAGCTGGCAACAAGGAAACCAGGAATGGGAGTTACACCAAATAGCGGTTTTCGCAAAGACGGACAGCACAAATGAAATATTGTTTATGCTTGCACAAGATAAGGAACCCGACACTATACCTATTAAAAATGTTGAGCAGGGCGGGAATATAATTCAAATAAATTATACTTTTAACATATTAAATTCAGAAGACCTTATACTAAAAAATGCTCAGTTAAACACTTCGGGATTTGTTACTGCTGAAATGTATACTTATGTTGATGGAAGATTGATTAAGGTTGAAAATGACTATCTTTCTAAGTCTGAAGGTGGTAACGTAAGGTCAAATATTACGTCAAGTAACAACTCCGCTATTAAGGGCTTTAAAGTAGAGTCGGACTCGATTAAATATAAAGGTATTGAGTTAGAGGACACTTTAAATAAAGCGTCAAACTATTTAAGCGTTCACGACAAGAATGGAAATGTACTTGATATAGATACTGATAATATAAAAGCTACTCAAATAGACAGTAATTATGTAAATTTGGAACTTACCCAACCAAGTAGCAGCAATCGAAAGCTAAGAATTGAAAGAGCTGAACAGGCGAATAATTCTAATATGGTAGATGGTAAATACGCTTCAGATTTACAAAACTATGATAATCTTTCAAATAAACCTGTATCAATAAAAAATCCATGTTTTTTAAATATTGATTTAAGTGGAACAAAAGAAACGAAATCTTATGACGGGTCTGAAAATACCTCTGTGAATGTCACGGAGTTTAAAGTTTTTGATTCGGAAAACGAGCTTAGAGAGTCTAACTTTCAAGGCTGTTTTAAAATAGGTAAGAGTGGTGACATTTTAAGCGGTATTTCTTTTAGAGCTGAGGATACAAGTGACGAAGCACCGGAAAATAGATTAAATTATGAGAATTACGTGAGGCTGGTTACTAAAAGGTCTTCTGATTACTGTGATGAGAATCGTGAGCTGACTGTATGGACAGATATTATGCGTTTGGGTCAGAATACATGGATACATAACTCAAATGATATTTCTATGAAAGGACACTTACACGATTATTTGCCGTTAAACGGCGGAAAAATTGAGGGTGAGTATACTTCATTAAAGTTAGGTAATACGGGAATAGTTGCTGAATACAGTGATAAAAAAATTGTACGGGAGAATACGGGAGCGGTTATCATGAGAGTTCTGTTAATGTTAATAGTTCTGGAATAACTATTGAAACATTTGATGAGATTTATGATGAAAATGGTTCCGCAAATAGTTCTCTTACTATTTCAAGTAATACTGTTAAATATGAGGATAGTACTGGTAATAAAGGGATAATTAAAGGTTTTAATATTGATGGAAACGCTGATACAGTTGACGGAAAGCACGCCAAGGATTTTGTTCAATATAAAAAGATAGAGAACGGAGATTTTAACGCTGTAACAACCGATGGTATTTACACAATGAAGAATCCGGAAGCTAACGCTCCCAAACCTCCTTTAGGAGACTCTTATAATCATTATGGATTGATTGTGTTAAATCCATTCAGAACAAGTTATATCCAGCAAATAGCTTTCAGAGCGGCTTCTTATGATATATACATAAGAACACTGGAGGCTACTGATTGGAGTGAGTGGAAAAAAATAAATGACGGTGGAAACGCTGATACGGTAGATGGAAAACACGCCTCTGATTTCGCTGAGATATCTCATACTCACACAAA
>CATJCJ010000542.1 GCA_949738935.1 uncultured Eubacteriales bacterium
TGATTGACCTTGCAGATTATTTGGATTGTTCGACAGATTTTCTTCTTGGAAGAACAGAAACTGAAAAAGTTATAAATTTGCCTAATGAAATAGCAGAAGAAATAGTAAGTAGATTTAATGAAGAGGAAGAAGAATTTATATCTGAAAAAGATATTATAAAATATCCAATAAAGAAAAGTATAAAATTATATTCTGTAAATGCTTATGATTATGATAAGGTTATTAGAATATATGACAGAGTATCTGAAAAATGTGATAAAGAAAAAATACTTATATCAAAAAAAGAATATATTGAATTATTTGAATTTCAAGACGGTATTATGGAACGTTATATAATAAATCCTCTTATTCATTCTGAAAAAGGGTTCTATATTCTCACTCAAAAAAATTACAATATATTTTGTGAAATATATAAACTTTATGTTAAAAGTTTTGTGTAATATTAAGAAGTTATCAAAAAGAAAATATTAATATATATTTTTAAGAGAATTAGAAAAAGGAAGTGAATATTTTGGATGGGAACTTGCAGCTTGCTGCCCCAAAATACAAAACGGCTTTAATAAATAATCGCAGATATTTGGGAAACAAATATAAGTTGCTGCCCTTTATTACTGATGTGGTTAATAAAAATTGTAAAAATATAAATTCTGTTGCGGATATATTTGCGGGTACAGGGGCGGTGTCTTCCGCTTTTACCGATAAGACTATAATTACAAATGATTTGCTTTATAGTAATTATTTATGCAATTATGCTTGGTTTGGAAGCGAACCATATAAACAAGAACTAATAATTGATTATGTGACGTATTATAATTCATTATCAAATTTCTCAGATAATTATATGACTGAAAATTTTGCTAATACATACTTTAGTTATAATGATTGTGCAAAAATTGGCTTTATTCGTGAAGATATTGAAATAAATTACAATAACGGGAATATGAATAGCAGGGAAAGAGCATTACTTGTAACCGCTTTATTATATGCAATGGACAAAGCGGCGAATACCTGTGGTCATTATGACGCTTACAGGAAGGGAGTAAAGTTTGAAAAGAGCATTGAACTTAACGTTCCTTTAGCGAAAGTAAATAATAATGAGAAAAATCAGTGTTATAATGAAGATGCAAACAATCTTGTAAAAAAAATTAATGCTGATTTGATTTATATAGACCCTCCATATAATTCAAGGCAATACTGCGATGCTTATCATTTACTTGAAAACGTTGCTCGTTGGGAAAAGCCAAAAGTATTTGGAGTTGCAAAAAAAATGGACAGAAAAGGAATGAAAAGCCAGTATTGTACAAAAAATGCGTCAGAAACTTTTAAAATGCTTATTAAAGATATAAATGCTAAATATATATTATTTTCTTATAACAATATGGCTGAAAAGGGCAATGGGCGTTCTAACGCTAAAATTTCAGACGAAGATATAAAAAATATACTTAAAAACAAAGGTTCTTTAAAAACATTCTCTGAAAGCTATAAGGCTTTTACAACAGGAAAATCGGATATTTCCGAAAATAAGGAACGACTATTTTTATGTACTTGTTTTTAATGAGGGGTAAAAATGATACAATCACCTTTAAATTATACAGGCGGAAAATATAAGCTGTTGCCGCAGATATTGCCGATTTTTCCAAAAAATATCAATCTGTTTGTAGATTTGTTTTGCGGTGGCTGTAATGTAGGAATAAATGTAAAATGTAATAAAGTTTTATATAATGATTTGAACCAGAATTTATTATATTTATATAATACCTTAAAAAATCTTGATAAGCAATCTATTTTTGAATGGATATATGAAATTATAGAAAAGTATGATTTATCTTTGGTAAGTAAAAACGGTTATAATTATTATAATTGTGATAGTGGCAAAGGTTTAGGAAATTATAATAAAGAGAGATTCTTAAAACTTAGAGAGGATTTTAATAAAAGAACTGCTGAAAAAAGATACGATTATTATTACTATATAATGTTTTATGTTGTAATAGTCTATGCTTTTAATAATCAAATTCGTTTTAATACTGATGGTGAGTACAACTTGCCTGTAGGAAAACGTGATTTTAATAAAAATATGCAAAGTAAGTTATCTGATTTTATAGATAAAATACAAAAACAGGATTGTGAGTTTTCTTGTATAGATTTCAGAAAATTTGATATTAACATACTTGATATAAATGATTTTGTGTATATTGACCCGCCTTATTTGATTACTTGTGCGACATATAATGAGCAAGGCGGTTGGAAAGAAAACGATGAAATGGATTTGCTTGAATTTTTGGACAAACTTGATGAGAAAAAAATTCAATTTGCTTTATCCAATGTGTTAAGAAGTAAAGGAAAAGAAAATAATATATTAATTAATTGGATTAATAGTAATAAAGATAAATACAAAACAATTTATTTGAATTACAGCTATTCAAATTCAAATTATCATACAAAAGATAAAACTACAAGCAGTGAAGAAGTATTGATTATAAATTATTAAAATTAAAAGAGGTTTACAATATGTCTGTTAATATACCATATAAAAGGTTTTGCTGGAGTTTAGGAACAACAAGCTTCAGGACAAAAAATTTCAATAAAACAATAGAATTACAATTATCTTTGCTTGATGAATTTTGGAAAATAAATGATAATGCAATTCAAAATTGGAGTGGAAATAATATACTACAGGAAAAATATTATAATTTTATGAAAAACAAAGGCTTTGTTGATGGAGATGCTGGCAATAAGGCAAAAGATGCAAGAGAAAAAACTTCTGGGTTGGTTGATATTGGATTAATAAATAATGATAGAAAACTTACTTTTGCAGGAAAAGCACTTTTGAAGTTAAGCTTGGAAAATAATTTTTCAGATGATAATATATTTAGAATTGCTAAAGACAGTTTTATATATTTAAAGCAAATGCTTAAAACTTATGATAATATAAATGGTAAATTTGTACGTCAATTTATTGTATTGTTGTATTTGTTATCTAAATTGGATTATTTGACTTTTGAAGAGTTTACATATTTATTACCTCTTTGTACGGACAAAGAAAATACAGAGAAAATAATTAAGCAAATAAAAAAATTTCGAAATGGCAGCTTATCTATAAATGATATAATTATCAAAAGACTTATGGAAATGGATAATTATAAATCAGGATTTGATTTACTGATTAATAGCAGTAATATTGATGAAGATATTATATGTACTATAGGGATAAACAGAAAAAGCAGAAATTATGATAAACCTTATTTCCCTTTATATAGAGAATTATATAAGGTTTTTATGCAAAATGATACTTCAGCTGTTATTGATTTATTTAAAGCCACTAAAAAAATAAATATAGGGACGCTATGGAGAAATTATTTATTTGATACAATATCAGAAGTTGCTATAAAAAATAGCCCTGATAGTCATTTAAAACATACAATGTTTTCTAATGTATCTTCTGAATGTGAGTTTAAAGAAGTTTTTTATAAGGTAATGCACTTGTTAAAAGCCAGAGCTACATTAGCTGATTATAAGGACTTAAACAGAAGGTATATAAAGACAACTGATATTATTTTATTTGAAGATAATATAGTAAAATTGGATATTATACCAAAACAGTTTTTTAATTCTGTTATTAAGGATTTGTATAGTAATGCATTTGTGCCTTCTAATAAATTAGAAGAAAATTGCGATTTTAAAGAAATTGATAAATGTCTTATCATAGACCAAAAAGTTATTATTCAGGGTATTAATAAGGAATTGAACACAAAAATTTCTGATATATCAGAGGCATACGCTATACTTGACAATGTAAGGTACAAAAGATTACATCATTTAATTGATAATAAATTTACTGATGATAAAATACTTATATTACTTGATTTATTTATGAAAAGAGAAGATTCAAAAATTATTGAAATGGTTACAGATAATGCTGATGTGCCTACTATATTTGAATATGTGCTTGGTATTTTGTGGTATAAAGTAAGTGATTATAGAGGTAAAGTGCTTGATTATATGAAATTATCTCTTGATGCTGATTTATTGCCAAAAACGCACGCATCAGGTGGTGAAGCTGACATTGTTTATGAATATGAACAAGCGAAAGAATATCCTAAACATACTTTATTGATTGAGGCTACTCTTGCTGATGGAACTAACCAACGCAGAATGGAAATGGAACCGGTGTCAAGGCATTTGGGGCAATATTTAATAAAAACAGGCAATTTAAATTCTTATTGTGTATTTGCAACAAATGATTTGAATATAAATGTAATTTCTGATTTTAGAGGAAGAAAAAATAATCCTTATTATGATTCAAGAGATTACTCAAAATATGTAGACGGAATGAAAATTATACCTTTAGAAATTGACGAGTTAAAAGTAATAATAAATAACAAAATAAAATATAAGGAATTATATCCTATATTTGATATTGCACATAATTTAAATAAAGCTCCTCATATTTGGTATGATGAGTGTATCAAAGAGATTTTAAATAATTCCAAATAAATTGAATTAGTTTATTACATAAAAGAAAAGGTGATTTTTTTGAAGAGTAAGGGCGATACGGTTAAATTTTGGAAAGAAAAAGACTATATTATGGTTAACGATAATTTAGGCAAGGGTTCTTTTGGAAAAACTGTTCTGCTTAAAGACCCTTTTATTGATGAATTATTTGTTGCAAAAAAATATGAACCTGATTTTGATGATGAACAAGAAAAAAAGAAATACTATAAAAATTTTCTTGATGAAATTAAAATTATGTATAAACTTAATCATCCAAATGTTGTTCGTATATATAATTATTATGCTTATGAAAATGTTTGTTTAGGATATATTTTAATGGAATTTATTGATGGATATACAATTGAAGAGTGGATTATGGATTGTTGGTGCGGTATTACAGAAGCAGATATAAATAATATTTTCATTCAGATTATAAACGCTTTTGAATATCTTGAAAATAATAATATTATTCATAGAGATATTAGAGAGGAAAATATACTTGTTGATAAAAATAATACTGTAAAAGTAATAGATTTTGGTATTGGTAAAATATTTGATTCCACAACAACATTTAAAGATAGTTTATATAATGACATTAACAGACAAAATTCTGATACCTTACCTAAAGAATACTATGATGGTATATATACATCTTTGACAGATATGTTTTATATAGCAGAACTATTTAATAGACTTTTAAAAGAATGTGACAGTGATAATTATTTTAAACATAATTTTAAATATCAAGCAATTATAGACAAAATGATGAAAAAAAATCCTAAAGAAAGATATTCTTCTTTTAATGAAGTAAGAAAAAATATTGAACATTATAATTTTAAAAAATTGTCAGTATCAGCAGAAGATAAAAAGATTTATAATACATTTGCTAATTCTGTTTATTCAGTATTATCTTCATATAGAGATACTCCTAAATTTAATACAGATTGTAATATTTTTATTTCTAAATTAGAAGAAGTGTTAAATAATAATATATTTGAAACATATATACAAAACAATTCTAATATTATAGAAACATTAGTGACTGGGAGTTATAAATATATTATCCGTCAAGAAATACTTGTAAAAGATGTTTCAAATTTTGTTGAGTGGATAAAAAAGGTTGACATTTATAAACAGGAAATTATTTTATCTAATCTTATTAATAAACTTTCAAGTATAAGAATAATTTATGACGACGATGACTTACCTTTCTAATTTTAGTTAAAGTATTATAAATAATGAATATCGTACTAAAACCGTACTAAAAATTTTTATAGTGAGTAAAAAACGATATAATACGAATAAAAAATATAGGAAAATCAACAATAAATAATAGGAAACACATTTGTAACAAGCGAGTGGGAATAGTTAAATTAAGCCAAGACTGAATATTAAACCGTGTAAATGTCAATAATAACCAAAAGAGAAAATGGAGGTAATTGACATGAAAACAAGAAAGAATGGATTGAGTGAGAGAGAA
>CATJCJ010000543.1 GCA_949738935.1 uncultured Eubacteriales bacterium
CATGGGCGATGATCCCTGTCCTGTTGAGTCGGGAGCGGTCGGCACCGTAATCACGGTGGATGATATCGGCACTTATGAAAAGAAAAAAATTATGGAAAGAACTCTGTAGGAATATTGTAATAATACAAATTTCAACAAAATATCTTTCCATAACATATTTAGCTTTTACATAGTTCCGTAAGGAATTTCATAAGGGAAACATTCTCGTTCCACAAATCAAGACCGCTGTATTCGGTATGGGATATTGCTGAGTAAGCGCTCTCTAAAGCTTCACGCTTTGTTTTTTCATCGGACTTGGCATAAATCTCGGTTGTCTTTATGCTTGAATGACCAAGAAAATCACGTATGTAAATAATCGCAACTCCGGCTTGAAGCAAATGCATAGCCTTCGAGTGACGCATACAATGAGGCGAAAACTTTTCTGGAATTAGCGCGGGATTTTCGATTCTAGCCAAATCAACATATTTTTTTAATATGTAGGCCACACCCGCTCTAGTCAATTTTTCGCCAACTCTATTTGAAAAAAGCAGCTTATCTTTAAACATAACACCATCTTTTTGAGTTCGTGTTAAATAAGACTTAATAAGTTTACAGGTTTTTTCCGAAAGTGGTATCAGCCTATCTTTGCTGCCTTTCCCATGAAGTACAATGGTAGCAGGTTTATCCTGCCTAATATCGCCGATTTTAATTTCGGTAACTTCGGATACGCGGGCACCGGTTTCATAAAGCAGTGTAAGAATTAATGCGTCACGAAAGCCTTTTTCGGAATGTATATTTGGCTGATGAAGAATAACCGAAACACCTTCAACTGACAAATAATTCACGATTGGTTCAGATGTTTTCTTCGTCTTAATTTGTAATATTCCTCTTATGGTTTCGAGATTTTCCGGCGATTCATACTTCAAATAATTGAAAAAGCTCTTTATTGCTGCCAACCGCTGGTTTCGTGTAGACACACTTTTTCCGGATTTTTCAAGATCATCGAGAAATTCCCTGACCAGTTCCTTTGTGAAATCGGAAATGTTAAGCTCCTCAGGTTCCTTGCCGGTTATCTTTTTACAGTAAAGCAGTAATTGCTTAAATGTATCACGATATGAGGTAATCGTAGCAGAAGAAAAACCACATTCACCTGGCAGATAAAGCCGAAAATAGTTTGAAATGTGAATGGAAATGTTACTATTATTCATCTATTTTCACCTCCTCGGGAATAGCAGTACCACAAACAAGATCGGATTTCTGAAGAAAATCCGGAAATACATTCGCCGTCAATCGTAAATAGTACTCGGTAGAACCTATTCTTGAATGACCAAGATAAACCATTATCGCGGTTAGGGCAACATAAGTATCTTTCCCGCTTTGAACGAGTTGTCGCAATGCCCTTACAGCAAAGGTGTGTCTCAAATCATGTACGCGGGGTCCTTTACCTTTGCCCCGGTGAGGAATACCGCTTTTCCAAAGCACCTCGCGGAATTTATCGTAGACGGTTCTTTGACTGTATCGTTCGCCAAATGGGTTTGGAAAAAAGTAATTGTCTTCCGAAATTCCAATATAATCACTGTTCCGGCAGTAATAATCATTTAAAACACTCCTAAGCGATTCTGAAATAGGAAGTAAGCGACTTTTACCAAACTTTGCGTTTTCAATTGTTAGTGTTCCATTTTTAAGATCAACATGTTTAAGTTTTAGCTTTAACGCTTCAGAAACTCTGAGTCCGGTACCATAAAGGACACGCAGTAAAACCGGAAAGATTTTATGGAATCTTGTTCTTCCGTAATTTTCGCGAAGCGAATCAGCCGCCATAAATATTTTCTGAATTTCATTATCAGAAAAAATATACGGCATATATTTTGAGCCATGGGATGTGTATCCGTTTTTAGGTTCCCAACGCACTATACCGCCCAATGAATTCATATGTCGCGAAAAACATCTGAGAACCGAGATTTTTGAGGAGTGTGTTGAAGCCTTCTCATTTTCAAAAGACGCAAGCCAATCATCAACCAATTTATTAGTTAGTACTGTATCCAAAACATTGTTTTCAATACAGTACCGGTCGAAAAGCCTAAGCACAGTACCGGGAACAGCTATCTTTTCTCCAAAAGACAACTTCAACTGAAGGTAATTTTCAATATAAGGAGCGAAAACGCTTCTGAATTCAAACTTTCTTTCTTTTTCAATCATCTCGGTACCTGGTATAATTAAATCAATCCCCCAGCAAAAAGATTTAAATACACATATCCTTTCTAAAAAAATGAAAATATGTTAAAATGTAATAGCTTTTATCGCAGCGGAGGATAGGGCAACGCTGGGGAGCGACCTGAGCGCCGC
>CATJCJ010000544.1 GCA_949738935.1 uncultured Eubacteriales bacterium
ACTGTAATTAGTTTTTTCAAGGATAATACCTTTTTTAGTAACCTCTACCATAATTATCTGCCTCCTACGTTATAATTTCTATTTTCAGTTTCAAAATCAGAGTTTCTTCTTGTGACCTCTCGGCTTAAAAGGAAAATAGCGTCCTCAATATTTTGAATAGCATAAGTAATAATTTTTATTTTATTTTTAAAATCCATGAAATCCTCATAATAAGGCTTTACCTCTTTTAAACCGTTAATAAGTTTGTCTTTTGACGTTTCACTTAATTTAGTATTCTGTGAAAAATCCCTGTAATGAGGGTCACAAACATTAATATATACACGTCTTTTTTCCTCAACAACAAGTTCAACTCTTCCAAGTAAAGTCCTTAAATACATCTTTTGTTGTGTAAAAGCATTAAGATAATCTCCTATTTCTTTTGCTGGTAAGTCCGTTAAATCGTAAGGCAATGTCAATAAATCCTGCTCAATATTAAGTCGTTTTTCATCAAAAAAAATAACGCCTTTTCTTTCAAGGTCATTTTCAATTTTATCCAAATAATCAAGTCTCGCCTCTTTAGGATTAAATTTTCCCTTTTTCTTTGTTTTTATCATAAATGACGTTCCTTTCTTACAGCAGTCAACACCAACATTCTAATTTATAATTACACCACCTGCATACATTATCACTCTTGCTTTTACCCTCTCGTGGAGGTATATTACCTTTTAAGCAGTGATTATTAAGCTCCTCATACTCTCTCAGCACTGTTTGAAGTATATTCCTTGCGTCCTTTTCAGTAGAAGACACACAAAACTCTTTTAACTCTTGTGTATCCTTATTCTCATAAAGAAAAATAACCTTTGTGATAGGTTTATCCGTCTTCATTAGTATTTCATCAAGGACACTGTGTAAATAAGACTGATACGCAATTTTTTCTTGTTTTTTATATTTGTTTCCATCTTTTAAATGGCTGTAAAGACTCCTATAAAATTTATTTCTGGAATAAAAGTGATTTTCAAAGTCCTCAAAATCCTCAAAATCCTCATATTCTCTATGAAGTTCTAAGCGTCTTTGCTCCACACAATAAAGATATACAAGTCCTTGCTTTTTATGTTCAGGTTTAACCATTTTAAGGTCATTAAAACCCCTCGAATTTATAGACTTAATTTCAAGTATCGCTTTTTCTCTGCCAAAATTAAGAAGTCCGTCAGTATGTCCTTGTATGTTATATTTTATATTGTGCATAGGCAGCTCATCACATAAAAGCATACCTTCTTCTTTAAGATAACCTTGCAAACGCTCGTGAGTAAATGTACCATTATCAAAAATTCTTCTCAGTCTTGCGTCTATATGGTCATCAAAATCGTACCCTTTTCTCATATAAAAACGGCTTCTAAGACAAGTACCTGCTTGTGACGGAGCATTAACATCAATAGCTCTGTCACCGTCTTTATCCGAAAGACTTACAAGATATTTATCCAATCTTTTAATAACATAACTTTCGTCTATAGCCGATTTAAAAATTCCTTTCAAAGACATTTAAAATGCCACCTCCTTTAGTATAAAGAAATAATTTTTCTTTAAAAAGGAAGATACATCATTTCATCATAATAAGCGGGATAGACTACCTTTAAAAATATTTCCCAATCTGTTATAACGAGTTTATATCTCCCAATATTGATTATTATATCTTTCGTTATTCTAAAAGATTTTTTATATACTGTCAATTCGTCCAAATTAAACGAAAAAGTACCTTTAAATTCTTCCTCACTGAACACAGCAAGTCTTTTATCGCCATTTTTTAAATTTATCTGCATAACAGGAGTTCTCATACCATCTTGCAGCGCTTCTTTAGATAGTTTCTCCCAGACGTTTAAAGTCAAAGAGTAATAGTCATTTTTGGTGGTCTTACATTCTACAAGAAGTAAGTCATTACGTACATCACCTTTCATTGTATACAATGCTCCGCTTGCGATAACAGCATTACCATTCAACTCTTTTGCAACGGCTAACTCCTGCTTTCTGCTTATCTTCTTTAGCTTTAACAATCTTCTTTCCTCCTCTTTTAAAGAGAGAATTTTTATCTATATATTCATAAGGCAGCCATTTTAAACAATATACTGTATTCTCCGTCATAATTATGTCATATTTAAGTAC
>CATJCJ010000545.1 GCA_949738935.1 uncultured Eubacteriales bacterium
CCACTGATGTTTACCGCCTTTTTTCCAGCCGAATAAACAAGGCTCGTGCTGCCATTGATAAGGGCTTCTGCCGAGTACAAGGCTGTTCTTTTTCCAAATACAGCAGCCGCTTAAATAAAATCCCGCCTCTTGAAATGCTTTTCTGAAATTGTAACCCTGCGTGTCTGCGTGAAATACATATATCGATGCGTCGTTTTCCATATGCCGTTTCATATTGGTAAAAGAGTCTAACAGAAATTTGTAAAAATCCTCATCAGACATATTGTCATTTTTAATTTTTCCTGCCGTTTCCTCCACATTGACGTTATAAGGCGGGTCTGTCACAACAAGATTTGCATTTTTACCGTCCATAAGTACATCATATGTTTCAGAAAGAGTGGAATCACCGCAGACAAGTCTGTGTCTGCCTAAATGCCAAATATCACCTGTCTTGCTGAAACACGGATTTTTCAGTTCCTCGTCAACGTCAAAATCATCTTCACACACATCTTTGTTGTGTACTTTTGAGAAAAGGTCATCGATTTCAGGAATTTCAAATCCTGTAAAATCTGTGTTAAAGTTTTCATTTTGCAAATCAACAAGCAAATCAGCTAACAGGCTGTCGTCCCACGCTCCCGTTATCTTATTAAGAGCGATATTTAAAGCCTTTTCTCTTGTTTTGTCAACGTTTACCATAACGCACTGTACTTCCGTATATCCTAAATCTTTAAGCACAGTCAGTCTCTGATGTCCCGCTATGACGGTCATATCAAAATTTATAATTATCGGCTCAACGTATCCGAATTCTAAAATTGAGTTTTTGATTTTCTCGTATTCCTTATCGCCCGCCTTGAGCTGTTTTCTTGGATTATAGGCGGCGGGCTTTAAATCTGAAACGGGCAGCGTTTTCCATTCCATTGATTTCTCCATTAGCTTCTTACCTCGCTTTCATAAAATCTTTGATGTATATAGCAATTATGCGAGCAGTATTTTCTGTCTTTATTGCCATAGGATATAAAATCCTCGCCGCAGTAAGCGCATTTCAAGCGATATTGCGCTGTTTCTTTTTTGTTTATCTCCTCTGGGTGGGATTTCCACCATTCTCGTCTGCATTCGTTCGAGCAAAATTTTTTAGGTCTGCCTTGTTTTGGCTGCCTGATGTGTTTATAGCAGTTAAGGCAGCGTTCATACTCACCGGTTTTTTCTTTATCATTAAGCGTAAATACAGCACCAAAACCTGCCATATTCCTTTTTTTACAAAAGTTTCTAACTCTATCCCTCGACAGATTTAAAGCTGTAGCTATTGCCTGATAACCAACCCCATTCTTACGCATTTTAATTATCTGATTTTTTTCTTTTTCAGTCATTTGCCTGCTCCTCTCTATACTTTTTAGCAAAAATATCATACTTTTTGGCAAAATAAAAAACACCATTATAATCGGTGTTTTGTGCATATTGCATAAAAAGTTTTTATTGGACTCAATGTATCCCCCCTTTTTAAATTCGCGAAAATTCACACGATAGGCCGCGGTCTCCAGTTGACTAAAATTTTAGAGATTTTGACCGCCCCTACTCTTAAAAAATGGCTGATATTCGGAGTTTTTGGCGTTACCATTTTTTTGTCGAAATTTCTCCTTACTATTCTTTTTTACTGCCCCAACCGGGACGCCTCTCGGTTATTTTCACCATAAAATGTTGCACAAATCAATAATGATATTCTTCCGTGTAACAAATATCCTCTGTCATTGTCTTTATATCGTGGTGACGTTTGCAAAGCGGCTGCCAATTATCTCTGTCCCAAAACAATTTTTTATCTCCCTTGTGAGGAATAATATGGTCTACAACCTCTGCCTTTATATATCTTCCCTCTGCCTGACATCTAACACAAAGTGGATGGGCTTTCAAGAAAGCCTTGCTTACTTTCTGCCACCTATGAGTATAGCCTCTTGCCGAAGCACTCCTTTTTCCTTCGCCCGGGTAAAGTGATTTGTGCTCCTCACAATAAACCTCTCCGTATGCTACAAGATTAGGACAGCTTGGGTGCTTGCAGGGTGTGTTTGGTCTATATGGCATAGTCTTCACCACCTGTCAGCCATGGCTTTCGACTGCTATAATATTTATCTGAAATGTAATCTTGTCTAACTTCCGGCAAAGACGCAAGTCTATTATAACTTTTTCTTTTCGAGTTTATATATTCTTCTTTGCTTTTCATAAAAGAGCAGCCTTGGCATTCTGTTTTTTTCAGAATACTGCATTGCCTTCCCAAAGCAAAACAATTATCCATTCTATCATCTCCTGTAAAAAAACCGACACAGTGAAAGGAGCAAACCCTGTGCCGGGCATGGTGGAATAGTATTTTACTTATCTTCCCACTTCTTCGCATTATAATAATAACACACATCTCAGTAACACTTCAATCACAGGTTAGTAACAGATTAGTAACAGGTTAGTAACAGGTTAATAACACCCCGAATTATAATTGGCTATTAGACTGTTTCTGGTTTCATAAAGCTTATTTATTTCTTTCAGTGCCATATTTTTGTATCGGCTTATCGTCATTCTGCTGATGCCATATTTTGCTTCAATCTCGTCCCACATCATATTTTCGATAATTAAATCATAGATTATATCTCCATGCTTTACTTTTTTAAGACAATATTCAAAGAATTTCAATTCATCTTGAATATACCTCTGACGATTCAAAAGCTGAATATAGCCGTTAGTATTTTCTAAAGAGACAGTCTCTTTATAATCCAAAGCTATTCTGGCTGTTTTGTCTGAAATATTACTTGTTTGAACTCTTTCTCCCTGTGGCCGTGAAAAGGTCATAGCTTCTATAACTTCATCTGGATTTAATTCCTTATAGTATGAGATTTCATAATCCAATATAAAGAGTTCTACTTTAAATTCGTGATATTTCTCAAATATTTCTTCTGCTTTCATTCCATTAGCCTCCATTTCACCGCCTCAATCAAAGCGCTCTGTCCCGTACTTTTACTCCCTAAAGTCTTTATAACATTTTCGTCAATGGTGTCTTTTGCAACAATATGA
>CATJCJ010000546.1 GCA_949738935.1 uncultured Eubacteriales bacterium
ATTATAACAATCCTTCTTTTGGTTATGGCGGCTACTGCCTGCCTAAGGATACCAAACAGCTGCTGGCTAATTATCAGGACGTGCCGCAGAATTTGATTGGGGCGATTGTGGCGGCCAACGATACCAGAAAGAAACATATTGCCGAGCGAATTTTGGCAAAGGCGCGCGAAAACAATGGAACGGGTAATGTTACGGTTGGCGTGTATCGTCTGATTATGAAAGCTAATTCGGATAATTTTCGTCAGAGCGCTATCCAGAGCATTATGCATTTGCTGCGCGAAGCCGGGGCTGATGTTGTGATTTATGAGCCAACACTGAATGTTGATGAATTTTGCGGCTTTAAGGTTGTGCATGGTTTTGCTGATTTTGTAAGGCAGGCTGATGTTATTGCCGCCAATCGTATGACTGACGAACTGGATATTTGCCGCGGCAAGGTGTATACCAGAGATATTTTCTTTAGGGATTAAGAGGTTAAAAATGTTTTCTTTATTTCAATTATTAGTGGTTGCTGTTTTGATTGCTGGTGTAATATTATTCTTTGGGAAAATTAAGAAAAAAGAAAAAAGCCTGGTGGCCGGGTTGCTTGTTTGCATTGTTCTGGCGTCTGTGGTTGCTAATGGCATTTTGCATTTGGTGCCGTTGCCAACTGATGAGATTATTATTGCAGCTACTGGAGAAAAAAATGAAAGCGCTAAAAGTAATGAAGTTAATATTATAAATTATTTGGTTGGCGGCGAAGAATATGTAATTAAAAATCCCACAGATGGTAAATGGTTCTGGAAAGGTGATGTTTACATGTGGCGGAATGAAAATGATTCTCGTCAGCCTGCCGGAACCACCAGAAGTATTACATTGAATATTCCGTACGGAAAGGACAGGGCTGTTCAATTTGGTTTGAGCGAATGGAATGGTATTGTTGAAGTAAGCTATAATGGCGAAAGCAATAGATATGATTTGTTCAAGTCTGGTGATGAAACCACTTTTCTGGCGGCGGTGCCTGATACTGATAGTTTTGCGTTATATTCGACTAAATTGCTGAGTTTACTTTTATTTACTGCAATTATTGTTTTGCTAATTGCTTATCCTGTATTTTGTATTGTTAAATATGAATATGAAGATATAAAGAAATTTTGGCAAAAACATTGGGATAAGCTTGTGTATGGTTGTATTGCATTTGGTTGTTTTTTTGTAATGTTTGAATCTGGTAAAGCGGGATCTTTATGGCTTGATGAGGTTTGGACTCTTGGTTGGGTTTATGGAGAAAATCCCAACAAAGCATATATTTTTTTTCAGGCTTTATATGATTTATGGTTTTATCTTATGCCGTATGGTCAAGAATATCTTTTAATCATATCGGAATTGTTAGTTGTTGCGACTATATATATATTGGGCTTGATAGGTAATTTATATAAAAGTAAAAGATTTGGTATTTTTATGTCAACCATAGGGGCCACATCTTTAACCATAATGGCTCAATGTGGTACAGAATTTCGACCATATGCAATATTGTTGTTTGCCATTACTTTAGCGTTATATTTATTTATTATTAAACAAATTAATTTGTCAAATATATCACCAGCAATGTTAGTTTTATATAGTATTGTGTTGGTGCTTTGTATGGATTCACATCAGTTTGGATTGTTGACTGCTGGTTTTTTTATGCTTTTTGATTTGTTTTTGATTGTTAGAAGAAAGATATCCTTAAATGCTCTTGTGGAATTTGTGTTGCCATTAATCTATGGTTTATATTGGTTATTTACACAATTCCTAAACGATTTATCTAATGCAAATAACTATACTATTGCAACGCCACCTAATGCTAAAGATGTTATAAATACTATAATTTGGTTATGTGGTGTTAATTCTGGTAATTTAATGTTATTTTTATTAATTTTGGGTTCTTGTATTGGATTGGTAGGATTAGTTAATTCTATAAAAGGTAAAAAGTTTAATTTTAAAAATGATTATATTCTTCTAACTATTTTTTCAATACCTTGTTTGATTTTTTCATTCAATTTGTTTTATTCTGTTGTATTAAATCCCAATAATCCTCTTTGGGTTACAAGGTATTTTTTACCAGCTATTCCATTTTTTATTTTTTTAATAGCATTGGCTATGGACACCATCTTGTCTTTGCTTATATCTAGGAAAGATAATGAAAACTCAAAGTATTCTTTTGTTTTTACAGTAGCGATTGTAATGTGTTTTTGCATTATTGGTTGGTGTAAAATGCCCTATGAAATAAATATAGTTAATGATTATAAGGGTGCTGCAGAATATATCATGTCGGAGAATGAAATTTATAGTTCAAATACACTTTGCTATATTACTGGTAATCCAGACGTTAATAAAGGTTTTGAATATTATCTTACTCATAAAGGGGAAAGAGATTCAATTAATCATATCGGCAATCTTTTAGAATATACGTCTGCTGATTTAGAATCATATAATACTATTTATGTAGTAAGCTATAAGAATAGATTTAACGGTGCTACTTTATTGCGTAATAATGGTTTTGAAGAGGTTTTTAATAATAATGATACAAGACTGAATGTACGTAAATGGGAAAGAGTAAGTTGATAAAAAACTAATTTGCAAATAGGTGAAGCTTTAATGTTGCATAAACTGAAAAAACATCAATTCTTGTTTGAAGAATTGGTGAAAAGAGATTTCAAGAAAAAATACAAACGCACAGTATTGGGTATGGCCTGGAGCATACTCTCGCCTTTGCTGACGTTGTTGGTTATGAAACTGGTATTTACCCAATTTTTTGGCAGAACTATGGCTCATTATACC
>CATJCJ010000547.1 GCA_949738935.1 uncultured Eubacteriales bacterium
ATTATATAAGCAAACGTGTCTATAATATTTATAGAATAGACAGTCTGACAATTTTTTTATAAATATAGGAGGAATGAAAATGAAAAGTCCGTATGTTAAAAAAAGTATTAAGAAGAAAATAATTGGTTATACAACCGCTGTTATTATTACTCTCGTCGTGATTGCTTCTTTTATTATGGTACTTTCTATGAACTCTCTTACTGATACTATTCTTTTGGATACGCTTCAGCCTATGGTTAAAGAAGCGTCAAAAACCGTTGAGGGAAATTTACATATGCTTGCTGACAGAATGATGAGTCTTGCTGATGATAAAAGACTTACTATTCGAGGCGAAAATTATGAGCGAAATTGTAAAGATGTTCTTTCAGAGGCAAAAGAAGTTTATGAACTTTATACTATAGGTCTTTATAACAAAGATGGCAGCCTGTTTCTTGGAGATAGTGAAAGTCCTAAATCTATTGCTTCTGAAATAATATTTAAATATTTGACTGAAACAGATAATTTTTCTATTGGAGAATCTTCAATATTTCAAAATAATCTTGGTATTACAATGGGTATGCCTGTGAAAATAAACGAGGAAACTTCTTTTTATCTTATGGGTGTTTATAAATACGATGCCCTTAACGATGTGATTAGTAATATCAATATCGGTGAGTCTGGAAAACCTATTATTATTGACAGTGAAGGAAAAATAATTGGTCATCAGGATACAGATATTATAAAAAGTCAAAAAAATATATTTGACGATTGTTCTGATTCCGCTAAGAATCTTTATAACCGTATGTTGACTGGAGAAACGGGTTCCGGACAAGCGATTATTGATGGAGAAAATACATTTATCGCTTTTTCGCCTATAAGGGGAACACATTGGGCACTTTCTATTCAAGTCCCTAAGTCTGATTATATGTATCTTATTAACAATGCTATTATGGGAACTAGTATTACCGCGTTTATTATGCTTTTAATTTCAATTGCGTTAATCTATAAGCTTTCAAACACCATATCTGTCTCCGTTAATAAAGCTACAAAAAGAATTGTAAGATTAGCCGATGGTGACCTTAAAACACAGGTTGAGGTCGTTAACTCAAAAGATGAGATAGAACTTTTGACTTCTTCTCTGCAAACAACTGTTAAAAGTATTAATTATTATATGTCTGAAATTAAAAGAATTCTTTCAGATATTTCTAATGGAAATCTTGATATTATTGTTGATGGAGACTATAGAGGCGATTTTGTTGTTATAAAATCGTCATTATTACATATTATTGATTCATTAAATGATACTATGTTTATGATTGGTGATTCAGCAAATCGTCTTTCTGGTACAGCGGAGGTTTTAAATAATGAATCCGAAAGACTTCATACTGCTTCTGTCACTCAAAATGATTCTGCGGAAAAACTGGTTAATGAGGTTGAAACAGTAAAAAAAGAACTTTTTGACGTATCAGTAAATTCTAAAAATACAAAAGAAAAAGTCGCTGAAATTGCTAATAAAATTGAAAAGGGTAACGAGAGGATGGCAGTGCTCGCACAAGCTATGGAAGATATCGGAACAAGCGCTCAGGAAATTACGGAAATCAGCAAAGTTATTGAGGACATTGCGTTTCAGACAGAAATTTTATCCCTAAACGCTTCCGTTGAGGCTGCGAGAGCGGGTGATTATGGAAAAGGATTAGGACGGGTATCTCTGTTAAAGAAGGCGTCTGCACCGCTGATCCTCACCCCGCACCTGATGGAGATGTC
>CATJCJ010000548.1 GCA_949738935.1 uncultured Eubacteriales bacterium
CCAAAATGCTCTTGAGGCATTAAAAACCTTGAGGTTTCACCTCAAACTCCACAAACTTTTTGAAAAAAGTTTGACAAAAACTTTTGTGCGAAACTACGTTTCGCCGAGTTTCACTGAAAATTTTCGTCGAACTCACGTTAATTATGTAATATTACCTTAATTCTTTCTTTCAAAGATGCGGATAAAATAACCGCGATACCGATTTTCACAGCATCACCAGGAATACACGGAAGAGCTCCCATGATAAAAGCGGCATAAAAATCAATCCCATTCACGTAAGAGAGCCAAAAACTTCCCAAAATATAGCATAAAAAAGTTCCAGCGACCATTCCCAACGCGAGAACAGTTGTTTTAACAATTTTGTTATAAGATATTTTTTGTCCAAGTTCATTACCCAAAGACGCTCCAAGCAAACAAAATATATATCCTATAAGATATCCTCCCGTAGGTCCCAAAATATGTCCAACCCCACTGTTCCAATTAGAAAAAACCGGAAGCCCGACAGCCCCAAGAAGAAGATAGACAAAAAAACCCATAAGGGCTTTTTTAGAGCCAAGAATAACTGAAAATATATAAATAAAAAGATTAACAATAACTATCGGCACAGGACTTATGGGCAATGTAAATGTCAAAGGAGCGAACACACACAAAACAGCGGTAAATACAGCAATTTGAGTCATACTTCTCACATTAGAGTTCATAAAATTTCCTCCAATTCTTTTTTCAGTCTCAAATCATCTTCAACGGAGGTACCTGTTGTTGTAAGCATATCTCCCGTAATAGCCGCGTCAGCTCCCGAAAGAAAGGCTCTTTTTCCGCCCTCTCCAATAAGAGCTCGTCCGGCGGCGATTCTTATTTCCTTTTCCGGATTTATAAATCTAAAAATACAAATCGTTCTGATTATATCATTCTCATCAAGATTTTTCATATTTTCAAACGGAGTACCCTTAACAGGAAGTAAAATATTTAAAGGAATAGAATCAACATCAAGCCAAGCCAGTTCCAAAGCCATATCAATTCTGTCTCGCCAGCTTTCACCCATACCAATTATTCCTCCGGAACAAACTTCAAGTCCAGCTTTTTTAGCCGCTTTAATACACTCCAATTTATCGTCAAAAGTATGAGTTGAACATATTTTAGGAAAATAATTTCTAGAAGTCTCAATATTAGCGTGGCATCTCTTAACTCCGCTCTTTTTCAAAGACACAAATTCCTCAAAAGATAACAAGCCAAAAGAAGCGCAAAGATTAATTTTACAATTATCCGAAAGAATTCTAAAGGCTTCCTCAGCCTTTTTCAAATCTTCCTTTGACAATTTTCTTCCGGCTGTAACAATCGAATACCAATCTATACCGCCTATATCACGTTTTTTACAATCCAATAGAATTTCCTCTGAAGTCAAAAAATCATACTCATTTAACTGAGTATTATTATAGGCAGACTGAGCGCAGAATTTACAATTCTCACCGCATCCTCCGCCTTTACCATTAATAATAGTACAAAAACTAATATCATTATATCTAAAGGATTTTCTTATTTTATTAGAGTAACGAGAAAGTTCCTCCAAATCGCAATCCAGAAAAAAAGATAAATCATCTTTTTCTGATAATCTTTTTCCACTTTCAATTATATCTTCAGCCAATTTAGCGAGCATAATTGTACACCACCTTTTAAATATTAAGTTTACAATTATTTTAAAATAAATCCTTCCAATTGTCAACCTTAATTTTAAAAATAGTATACAATCAAAAAATCAAAGTATCTGACCTTTTATCCTCGTACCCCTATCATATTATTTAAAACTTCCATACCTACTGAATATAAAGCGAAAATAACAATTATAACAATAAAGGGGATATTTATAAGCCTACGAGGTTTCTCATACATACTTATATTTTTAACATTACTCTTATTTATTTTCAAAAAATACAAAAATACCATCATAAACAATGTTCCAAATATAACAGCTATTCCTCCAACAAACACTAATTCACCAAAAGTAACCTTAGCTGTTTCAGCCTGAACAGCAATTTCAGGAAAACTATTCATAATCTTATTAGAAATAATAACAAGAAAGCATTGACTTGCGTTTATTACAAAATGAGCTGTCATAGATGCAAAAATAGAACCTGTATATATAACAAAAAGGCCCAAAATCACACCAAGCAAAAAAGCGTAAAAAAACTGATTACAATTAAGGTGCATTATTCCAAAAAACAATCCGGAGATAACAGCGCTCTGTACCACTCCGGCATTTTTACACCCTGACAATATTATTCCTCTATACATCAATTCCTCAAACACAGCCGGCAAAAAAGCCACTACAAAAATAAGCGTAAAAGGAGGCGTTTCCGAAATAGAAGTCATCACAGAAGAAACCGTGTTATCAAAAAAAACCGAACTTAACGCCGCTATAAAACTTGCGGCAGGCTGCATCAAAAACGCCATCAAAACAATCAAAAAAAAGTTTTTTATACTAAGCCTTTTGATACTGAGAGTTTCCTTAAGATTATCCCTTGTCACAATAAAATAAAATAACCCTGGTAAAAAAGAACACAAAAAAGGAGTTATAAATAAAACATACACTTGATTTAAATTGTCATCGCCAAAATTAATGTCAATAATTCTAAATAAAGCCCCCAAAGCAAAAGGCATAATACATAAATAAATCAAAAGTATCATCATAAAATATATTGTCTTTTCATATTTACTCATTTTCAAATTCTCCTTTTTCAAAAATGTCATTATACAGCAATCTCACCTAAAAACAAACAAATTCGCCGGCTAAAAATTATTTTCGGTATTTAAAAAATAAACCATCTTTGTCCAAAATTTTAAATAAAATATTTTTTATTTCTTTACCGTAATTGCCGCAATGTTCAAAAAGTTAACAAAACATCTTGATTAATGTTAAATTAAATAGTATAATATATATATAATATTTTATCAAAAAGTATATAAAAGTCAA
>CATJCJ010000549.1 GCA_949738935.1 uncultured Eubacteriales bacterium
AAATACCGTATTAGATATTATGGAAAAAATTCCGGACAGTTATGGTTAGAAAAAAAGGAAAAAATAAATAGTTATTGTCACAAGAGAAAATGTGTTCTTTTGTTAGAGGAATACTATTTGATTATGGAAGGCCGGGCAATGGATGTTTTTTGGGGTACAGAAGAGAGACTTCTTAAGGAATTCTGCATTGATATTGTAACCAAAAGATTTTTACCCAGAGTGATTATTAATTATGAAAGAGAAGCGTTTGTAGAAACGATTACAAATATAAGAATTACTTTGGATTATAATATTTCAGCATCAGATGAAATCGAACGATTTTTAACCGGGGATTATAGGAAGATACCTGTTTTGGAAAAGAAAAAGCATGTTTTGGAAGTGAAATTTGATGATATACTTCCCGCGTATATTAAGACAGTGCTTCATGGAAATATACTTATGCAAAGCTCTTTTTCTAAGTACTATTTGGGTAGAATTGCGATTCAGGAAAAGAAAAAATACAATAAAACGATATAGGAGACCTGCTATGAAAGGTCAAGTATGAGTTAGCTGGATAGATAAAGAGCTGTTGTTTAAGCAGACAGACTTGTGTGCGAGCACTCTTAATTCAATAAGCCGGCTCGCGTAGCGTGACAGCGTTTGATTTATTGAACCATGATATTATAAAGAAAGGAAAGTTGATGTTTTGCTTCTATAAACATCATATAAGATAAAAATGGGATTGATTCAAGGCATTATAAATCATATCAGTAATAGTTTTCAAAATCAGGAAGTTACAACATCAATGCTGTTATCCGTGCTTTTGATAGTGGGGATACTGGCATTATATGAATTTATTGTTTATCAGGCTGTATTACATCGTTCTTTGTATAATAAAGCGTTTAATATCAGTATTGCAGTATTACCGTTTTTTATTTCCACAATTATCATGTGTTTGCAGTCTAACCTGGTAATCACACTTGGTACAATAGGAGCGCTTGCAATTATTCGTTTCCGAACTGCAGTAAAGGATCCAGTGGATTTGATTTTTATTTTGTGGGCAATACATATTGGTATTACCTGTGGATGTCAATTATATGAAATGGCGATAGTAACTTCTTTGGTGGCAACGATTGTGTTAGTTATATTGAATCATATTAATAAAAACATGAAATCGCATATTCTGGTGGTACATTGTAAATCGGTAGAAAATGAACCATTAATGAAGGGCTTATTGGAAAAATATACGAAAAGATATCGGGTAAAGAGTAGAAATCATACGGAAAAAGGGATGGATTACGTTTTTGAAATAACTACAAAAGAAGCAGCGGTCTTAGCTGGTGAAATGGAAAAGGCAAAAGATATCGAGCGGTTTTCTTTAATGGAGTATGATTCAGATGATATTTTATAACAAAAATAAAGTTTTGCTGGGAATAAGCCTTTTTTTAATTATTTTCTTAGCAATATTTAGCTTTTTCCCGAAAGAAAAAAAGAATACGCTTCTTGAGAATACAGGAGAAATATATTTTTCTAAAGAGTCAGGTTTTTATAAGGAGCCGTTTGAACTGGAAATAAAGGTTAAAACAGGAGCCGTTTATTATACGCTGGACGGTACAAGACCAGATAAGAATTCTATAAAATATGAGGATCCTATTTTAATAACAGATGCTTCTGATAACGATAATATATATTCAATGCGAACAGATGTTTCGACAGGTTTTGATAAAGAAGAAATAGAAAAAATTAGCTTTGACTATCCTGGATACCGGGTTCCTGATTACAAAGTGGATAAGGCAACAGTTATACGAGCTGTCTCATATGATGAGCTGGGAAACTGCAGTGATGAAAAAACAGCTGTATATTTTGTAAATTATGCTGATAAAACCGGATATGAAGGAATGAATATACTAAGTATTGTGACAGAGCCTTCTAATTTGTTTGATTATGAAACCGGTATTTATGTAACAGGAAAAAGTTACGATGAATATGTTGATAAATATCGTGGGGGCGATGAATATTATTGGCGAGAAGAGTTTTGGGCACTTTGGCTTGCTAATTACAGAAATAGAGGAATCGAGTGGGAAAGGAAGGCGGAGTGCCAGTTTTTTGATGAAACAGGTAAAATGATTCTCCAGCAGAAGTGTGGTATTCGTGTTCGTGGAGGGATAAGTCGTGGATATAATCCTAAAAGCTTAAATATATATGCAAGGAAAGAGTATGATGGGAATAAAGTGCTTCAGGCGGATTTATTTGGAACAGGATATTATCCCTCAGCAGTAACTCTTTTTCAAGGTGGGAACGATGTGCAAACGAAGGCAAAGGATTATATTGTTTCTACAACAGTAAAGAATTTTAACGTCACAACGATGAATTACAAACCATATGTTCTGTTCCTAAATGGGGAATATTGGGGCGTTTATTGGCTGAATGAAAAATATAATGAAGAATATTTTGTCCATCAATATGGCGTGAGTGAGAATGACGTTATTATGATTAAAGGTGGTACTTTGGAAGTAGGGGAAGAAGACGATTTAAAATACTATTCTTTAATGTATGAATTTTGCTCACAAAGTGACATTACAAAAGAGATAAATTATGAAAAAGTTTGTGAAATGATTGATATAGAAAGTTATATAGATTACTATGCGATTATGATTTATATCGGAAGGTCTTCAGATTGGCCAAAGGCAAATTTTGGTTTATGGAGGACGAAAAAAACAGATAATAGTCCATATGGAGATGATAAATGGAGATGGATAATTTGGGATTTGAACTCCGCAGGTTTTAGTATCAGCTTGGATTCAATAGAATATGTCATGGAGAATGATGCAATGTTCAAAAATATGATGACAAATGACACTTTTCGAGCAGAGCTGTTTCTTAGAATAGAGGAATTGGCTGATACGGTATTTGAGGCCGAAAAGATGAATGGAATTCTTGCAGAGTTTCAAAATTTTATGACAGAACCTTTAAGGAAACATAACA
>CATJCJ010000550.1 GCA_949738935.1 uncultured Eubacteriales bacterium
CTTTTGAAAAACTACAAGATATATTTGAAACACGTGAATTTATAGAAAATGATACGTTTGAAATTTTGAGGTAAATATGTTTGATAAAAAGACGAAAAAGCAAAAACCGATGAGCGAATCAGCCAAACAGCGTCAAAAATTTGCTATAAGGGATTACTATATTAAAAAACACGCCGAAGAAAAAAAACGGAAAAAGAAATAGTAGGTTAATATATTTACTATTATTAACGAAGGCTAAGGCTTTTTGTAATATCAGTGTCATTGGAGATTTGCCTTATAAGTTCTTTGTTTGCAGTTGCTATAAATCATTGGCTGTGCTATAATTATTTTATAAAAGACGAGAGGGACATTTTATGTACTTTTCAGAATATTTCAAAGTAAAAAAACAGTTGATAGAAGATTATGGGGCAATAGATATTAATCTTATTTGTGATTTGCCATTATTTATTGACCCTATGCTTATTTTTAACAGTCAAAAGCAAGAATATGTCGATTTGCACAATAGCATAATTCAGTATTTTCACTTTTTGGCTAAAAAATCGGAACAAGGACTAAATGCTGGGGATATATCAACTTTTTTTGATTTTAGTGAAATAAAAAACAACTGGTTTGGATACTCAAAAGAAAGCAATGAAGGGAATGGAAATGGGGTGCCGTTTGCTCATTTTTTTGCTCAAAACATAAAGTTTGCATTACAAAATAATAACATTAGTTCTGGTATTCACTTTGAAAAGGCACTCTTATTATTTCAAGGAAATGGCAGAGATAAAATTAGTGATTTAACTACTCACTTGATTTTGGACTATCTTGCTACATATACTCAAAATTTTGCTGTTGCTAATATTAATAAAGACTACCTCGATACATTTTATTTGGATTCCAGATTTAATTATACAACAGAAACATTTGAAAGCGTAGAGTATACTTTACCTTATATTATTAACAGAAAGGGATTACCTGAATTTGTACTATTGACTCCAAGAGATATTCTTAGGAAAGATGAGCCAACAATTAATAGATTGGATTTATTTAGAAGTTTTAGTAAAGTCAGAAATATCATTGACGATGACTCAATACGTAGTCAACTGGAAAATTATATAATGAAAGCTGTTGCTGCTTATGAAAAAGAATGTAAAGATAAAAAGCAGAAGGTCAAAGAATTTGCCGTGGCACGAATTGAAAAGCAAGCGTTCATAGAAGCTTTACAGAGTATTCCTGAACTTTATGATTACTATGTTAAATTAAAAGAATCTGAAAAAGATACAGTAAATATAGAGGCATTTAACGAAACACTTGAACAACTTGAAAAATTCTATATTAACTCTGCTGAGTTAGTAAGATTATATAATATAGAGTTTCCGACAGCAATAACAGGTTTATCGGCAAGAGAAGAAGCAAAACAAAGACTTCTTTATTTTAAGCATATAATTGAACATTGTGATGGATATAAAAATTTGTACTATCAAGGTCAGCCAATCTCCAAGGAAGATGATTTGCAGAGATTATTCCGTTTTGCGTGGTATGGCAGTATTTATGACGTTAACTATGAAACTAATAATGGGCGTGGCGAATCAGATGTCAAAGTATCGTATGGCGCAAAAGAAAAGAATATTGTTGAATTTAAATTAGCAAGTAATCCAAGGTTATCGCATATTTTTGAACAAGTTGCAATATACGAACAAGCAAATCAATGTACTGATAGCCTTTATGCCATATTTTATTTTAATGAAGCAGAAAGAGTTAAAGTGAAAAATATGCTTATTGATACCAAAACGGACAAATTGTTAGATAAAAGTATTTTCATAATTGATTGCAGTTACGATAATAAACAATCGGCTTCTCAGGCAGATGCTCATCCATTGGAATAATAAAAAGTAAAACGGCAATGAGATTAAACTCTTTGCCGTTTTACTTTTACCTTTCGGAGATAAAACCCGCATACCCGTTTACAAATATGTAGTTCGGGTTCAATCTCTGTCGTTTCTGGTGCACCAACCTCAACCCTAACTCGAACCGTTCGGGTTAGGTTGATTTTTTTGCATTTAAAAGACGAGAACAAACTTGCTCTCGCTTTCTTTAAATTATACGACAAATTGAAATTTACAAATTTTTCTATTGATGTTTCCCAAAAAATCGTACTATTTTTTGCTGTCTTTTTGTGCAATAATTTTATCGATTGCTTCTTTATCTTCTTTTGCAATAAATTTGTCGATATTCAAAAATTCGCAAACTGCTGCATCTATCTTTGGATCCGTTGAGCCTCGCGCTTTCATTTTTTTTTGCTATCGAATCCGCAGTCTGCATTCTAAACTCAGTTTCCAGGCTGTAGTCTGTTGCATACTTAAAAATATATTCTCGCGGAATACCATAATATTCCATATAGCTTTTTACAACTTCAGGAACGGCCCACCCAAGTTTCGTTAAATCAAAGTTGGTTTTTCCTTCGAGTTTATTTTTATTATACCAATCTTTGTTTTTCATAAAATACGGACATTTTTTCATAGGATAATTCCTTTTTCAGAAAATTATGCTCTATCAAATTACTGTTTATCGTATAATTATTATATCACATTCGCATAGAAAAATCAAGCGGACAGGCTCACGCCTAAAAGAAAACAACTCAAACAAAAGCAAGAAATGAACGCCGCGAAGAAGTCGAAAATATCGCGCTCCCCGACGACGCGGATGCGCTGATTGAACTGCACAAATATCAAAAGCCAACGGGTACTCGACGGGAAACCTCCTTGTGGATTTCAAAAAGTCGATTCCGCTCCTCGACGCGTTGCTCAATATTGAGTTACCGCGTATACATTTCAAGACCGGTTGTACCGATATTGACAGATACAAAAGCGAAGTTATCGAAATTACGCTCAAGGACTTTGCTCGGGAATGAGCTCGACGAATGTACAAAACAGCGATAATCGCGTAAAAAAGGGAGGGGTTTTTTAGGGCGGAAAGAGCAGGGAGAAATACAGGAACAAACGCTAATTTGCGCATTGACAAGAGGGAACTCTTAACGGGATGAATTTTTTGGTAACTTCAAGGAAGTTATCAGATAAGGAAAAAATTTTAAAAAGCGGTCAAGAGGGTTGACATTTACAAAAAAAAGAGGTATAATTTGTATGTTGCCGTGATTTCCCGTGTGGGAAGTCACGGTCGTCTTTATTAAAAAACGCGTAAAAGCGCGAAAAGAGGAGCAATATGGCAGACAAGTTTTTTA
>CATJCJ010000551.1 GCA_949738935.1 uncultured Eubacteriales bacterium
AAAAATATTTTACGAGTGCGTAAGCACTGCTGGGCGATAAGCGAATTGCAAAGCAATTTGCAGTCCGTGCAAGTAAAATAATTTTTTTGTAACTTTCAAGGTGTAATTACTATAAAACCATTAGGACGCTGTCCCATATACTGCAAGCACTTTAAAAAGGACTTGAACTCTAAACTTTAATAAGCAAAAACTATAGTTTTTGTCTGAAAATTTATTATTCTTTCGGCGAAATGTGATTTCGCATAAAAGCTTTTGCCTTGCTTTTTTCAAAAAGCGAGCGGAGTTTGATGCGGAGCCTCAGGTTTTTTAGTTAGCATATACGCGGATATGCACACTGTTTATTTGTTTATCTTTTTATTGTTTTGCTATAATTATTTTGTAACCAGCCATACTTTCTTTAAAAGAAGTATGGCTTCCTCAAGTTCAGTTTCAGTTAATCCGGAATAGCCCATTACTAAAGTAGGTATTTTGTGTTTTTTATGATTTGTTATATAATATTCTGAAAGTCCTCTTATTTCTATACCTATTGTTTCAGCGCTTTTTATTAATTCTTTTTCGGTCATTGAGTTTTTTATTGATATTAAAAAGTGAAGTCCGGCGTTTTCTCCTGTTATTGTAATCATATTTTTCGGAAAATGTTCTTTAAAAAGCTTTACAAGAAATTCTTTTTTTTGTTTATAAATATTTCTTATTTTATTTAAGTGCCTTGCGAAATGTCCGTTTGCCATAAAATTATATAATGTATGTTGTTCAAATCTTGAGACCGTTGATGAACGGTAATTAAAATTGTTTTTATATTTTTGCATAAGTTTATCAGGAAGTATTAAATAAGCAATTCTTATTGATGGAGCTATACTTCTGGATAGAGTTCCTATATATATTACTTTATTGTTTTGGTCAAGCCCTTGAAGCGCGGGGATAGGTCTTCCGGTATATCTAAATTCACTGTCGTAATCATCTTCTATTATATATTTATCCGATGTTGCTGCCCAGTTTAATAATGCTGTTCTTCGTCCTATTGGCATTGATGAACCTGTTGGAAATTGATGTGATGGTGTCACATAAGCTATGTTCGCATTAGTATTTTCAAGTTCCGATAAAATTATTCCATTATTATCTACAGATATAGGAATTATTTTTTTATCATTATCTCTTAGTATTTTATAATTATTTATATAACAAGGATTTTCTAAAGCAAAAATTGATTTTTTTCCTAAAAGCTGGCATAATATATCTAGTAAATATTCTGTTCCAGCACCTATTATTATATTATTAGGTGAACTTATTACACCTCGATATTCGTGAAGATATTTTATTAATTCTTTTCTTAGTAATTCATCTCCGCAATTTTCTCCTATATACAATAAATCAGGATTATTATACATTACGTTTTTCGATATTTTTGCCCATGTTGAAAAAGGAAAGTTTTTTGTATCAACAGAGTTTGTTAAAAATCTATATTTATAGTTTGGAAGTTGTTTTTTATTTTCTGTTATTGTGGAAGAATTTATTTCATTATTGAAGACAATTGGAGGGTCGTATTTTAAAACATAATAGCCGCTTCTTGGAATTGATTTTATATAGCCTTCTGATAATAAAACCTCATAAGCGTTTTCAATGGTTGTTTTGCTTATATTTAAATGGGCCGCCAACGCTTTTTTTGAGGGCAGTTTTTCGTTTTCGATGATTTTTCCGTTTTTTATTTCTGATATTATATAGTTATATAATTGTATATAAAGGGGAATATCAGATTGTAAATTAAATTTTAATGTAAAATTCATATCCTCACCTTTCAAAATTATATCATAAATAAAAAATTAAGGCAAGAGCTTATAAATTAAGAAATCAGTACAAAAGCATTTATTTATGGATAAAAAATAGATTTCTTTTGAAACTTTAATATTTAGAGAATATTTAGATTTTTCAGCTGCAATTTATAAAAAATCAAAAAAACTTTATAGCAATCCAACTTAAAAATAATTTTTATCTGGTCTCCTTTTGTTTATTTTTGAATTGCTATAAACTTTGTCTTTGTATACTTACTTAAGGCTATTTATTTTTTATTGAGAAGTTTTATTTTTATTGACGTATTCAATTATTTTTTCCATAGGATTTGAAATTTCTTTTAATTTTCGTATATTATTTTTTCTGTCGTTTATCTCAAATTGACATATTGAGGCGAATTTACAGTATTTACAGCTTGTCTCATCTTCTTTTTCAGTGTCGTCTTTTTTATATTTTTTATATGGGTATACTTTTATATTTCCTTGAGATATTTCATTTCCATATTCTTCAGCCAATGATATAACATATTGTCTTAATGTATTAAATTCTTCTAATGATGTGGCGGAGGCTGATTTGCTATATGAAATATCACCTTCTTTTGTAATACATAAAGATATTATTTTTGAATATCCGGTTTCTATGTTATCAATCATTTGTAATATAGTTTTATCTTTTAACGCTATGCCTGACATTTTAAATGATTTTAGAATTTCATTTTGTATATCTTCATAAGTCATAATATTGTTATCTTTTGAATTTACTGTAGGTTCTTGGATTTTGAAATAAAATATTCCTCCGGGAAGTATATTTTCTCCGATTAATTTTTTGCCTTTTTTTATGAAAGCGTCAAGATATATTAGAAGCTGTAACTGAAGTCCATAATATATTTCCGCCAAATTGTATTCCTTTGAGCCGGTTTTATAGTCTATTATTTTTACATATTTTTGACCGTCTTTGTCAAGTATATCTATTCGGTCAATTTTTCCTGTTAAAATTAATTTTGAGTTATTTTTTAACTCTATTATTATCGCGGGAAGTTTATACTTTTTTCCAAAACCTATTTCAAAGCCAAGAGGTGTAAATTTACCTGCTTTTATGTGTTTTGAAATGACTTTTATTGATAATCTTGATGTTGATTTTATATTGCTTAGAAGATACTTATATTTTGCTGAACTTAAGAAAATTTTGTTTTTTGTTTCAGTAAGTATATTTTCTGTTGAGCTGTCTACAATTTGTTTTATTTGTTCGTCTGTTATATCTTCCCACTTTATTCTGTTTTCTTTAAGGTACTTTGAGAATTCCTCAAGTATTTTATGAAATACTGAACCAACTTCAAGAGGTGATATGTCATATATTTTTCTTTCTTTTGCTTTTAATCCATATTCCATAAAATATGAAAATGGGCATGAGGCATATTTTTCTAATTGAGACACGCTTGAGTTTATTTCCTTATTGTATAGTCTTATAACAGTTTCCTTGGATAAATAATCCTCATATTCTTTTGTAAATAAATTTTTTTCTATTATATCAAGTTTTTTTCTAAAATATTTTTCCTGTGAAAATAGAACATATAAATCTTTGTATATATTGTCAAGGGGAGTTCCCTTTGAATATTGTTCAAGAGGTATTGCCAATTCTGTAAAAGAAGGTAA
>CATJCJ010000552.1 GCA_949738935.1 uncultured Eubacteriales bacterium
AAATTAAAACATACTCAAAAATTCCTTTTGAGCTATCGTCTATCATTTGCATAAACGCTGGTCTCTTTTCCGCCTGTCTGCCTGAAATCCCCTCATCTATGTATGTATCCATTAGCCAGTATCCGCCGCGTTCGGCAAAAGTTTTTATTAAGCGAAGCTGACTGTCTATTGAATATTCTTGTTTGTCGGTTGACATTCTAAGGTAAGCTACGGATTTTTTCATTAATATAACCTCCTTACTTAATATATTTTAATTCAAATAATCTTTTGTGAATTTTTTCATCAAGGACGCAGTTTTCTATTAAAAAGTGTTCATAATCCATATTATCGTGTATTATTAATTCCGCCGCAAATTTATCGGCTTGCAACTCAATTATACTTGAATTATACAAAAGTGTATGTTCACGCATAAATTTTATACCTTTTGTTGAATGAAGTAATGCGTGTCCCAATTCGTGAGAGATAATGATTAATTGTGAAAATTCATCAATTTCAGAATTAACAACAATAAATTTTCTTCCAAGTATTTTACGATAATAACCTTTAAGATTTCCCAGTTGCTCAAACATTATATTAATATTTTCGTATTGTGCAATTTTAAAAGGGTCTCTTGTATTATATTTTTTTACTAAATTTTTTACTTTTAATGGGATATTCAATAGCATCACTCCTCATTTTTTGTTTTATTATGAGATTTAGCATACTTTTCTTTGTTAATTTTTTTAGCTTCCCAAAAAATTTTATTTAACGACAACATAAAAAATTCCTTATCTTCTTCAGAAACATTTTCATCATTAAAAAATAGAGAAGCTTCTTCTAAATAATCGTTATATTGTTTTTTTTCTTTAGAAGTCATTTTTTTGTTTGTTAAAGGATTAATTTGGTTGTTGTTATTTTCACTATCTTTACATAATAAATAATCGACACTCACATCTAAAATGGTTGCTAAATTACTAACAACACTAATCATAGGTTCTTGCTTGTTGTTTTCATATTTTGAAAGTGTTCCTTTGTTTAGACCAGCATCATATTTCTGATTATATATTTCAGCTAAAGTATCCAATGTTAGACCTTTACTTTTGCGTACCTTTTTTAGTCGTTCACTGAACATAAATTATCAACTCCTTTCTAAATTAAATGTTACCACTTATAATAACAAAATTCAAGTTAAAAATAAAAAAAGTTATAAAAAACAGTAAAAAAATTAATTTTGTTATTGACAACGCAACACAGAAGTGTTATATTTGTTATTGGAAACGAAACAAATTAAAAGAGGAGGTGCTAATTTGGAGACTTATAAAAGAAGTATACATAAACCATATAATGGACTTAAAGGTGCATTAAGAGCACGAAATTTGACTTACGCAAATGTAGCGAAACTACTTGATATATCTGAGACTGCGGTAGGGCATAAAATAAATGGAAAATCTGACTTTTACATTAGTGAAGTTGAAAAAATGTTAAATGCCTATAATTTAAAATTAGACATTTTTTTAAAAGCAAAAAGTTGTGAATTTGATAATATTATTTAATAAGAAACAAAGAAATAGTTCCGGCACTAACCTAAGTAAAGAGTAACACAAAAGGGCAAATTAGGCAAGAGAAATAAACAGCGGTGTAAGGGGTGGAAGAAAATGAAAAAAGGGCAGACAACAATCCGCCTGCCCGCTGAGTTGAAAGAACGGTTACAGCGGGAGGCGGATAGGTGGGTTAGTGTCGGGTTGGGTCGTCGGAGCGACCGACAAGGTAGTCGAGGGAAACGTTGAAGTAGTCGGCAAGAATAATTGCTCTGTCTAATGTTGTTTTTGAACGACCATGTTCAATATCATTTACAGTTTGTTTAGAAATACCTATGGCAGAACCTAATTCAGATTGGCTTAAATTAGCTTGTTCTCTTAAAAGTTTAACATTTTCTGAAAAAATATTTGTATTATTCATATAAAACCTCTTGACAGTATGGAAAAACCATACTATAATAAAAATGTAGTACGAAATAACCATACTCAAGAAGAAAGGAGTGAATATGGCTACAACTAATATTAAAAAAGAACGTATAAATAAAAGTTTGACCCAATTACAATTAGCTAAAAAACTTGGAGTGAGTAAACAAACTATTTGCGACTGGGAAAAAGGAAGAAGCGTTCCAAGCTACATAAAACTTAAAAATTTATCTGAAATTTTGCAAAAACCAATCGACTACCTGCTGGAACAGGAAGCCGATGACACTAACCTAAGTAAAGAGTAACACAAAAGGGCAAATTAGGCAAGAAAAATAAAAAGTTTTAAATATATTCATAAGTTAATATGTTATAGGACAATTTGTAAAAAACATAAATATTATGGAGGTGATAAAAATGGTTAGCAGAGAGGAATTTAAGATAAGGGCTAAAGCGGCACGTGAAAGGGCAGACGAAGTAAAAAAACGTCTTGGAATTACTGTAAAAGTGTATATAACTGACTGGGAAGAAAAACTTAAAGGAAATGACGTAAACTACCCTATTGAAAAAGTTCCTCCTGAAGAACTTGATAAGAGGATTTTTAAAATACATACAATGGCTATGGAAGATTATGCCGCAAGTATCGGAGCAACTCTTGAAATTAAGTATTATGATGATAAGGCTGCCCAATAAGGGCAATTACAAAAGGACAAGCTGTTTGAGGAATACAATTATTATAAAGGACTTGCTGAGACGGTCTCAAAATTGATTAAGAGGTATAATGCTTTTAATTCTTAAAGAGTGTGGCAAAGAGAAAGTAACAGCGGTGTAAGTGCGAAACTGTGAGGGGGTGAGGAAATGGAATTAACCGGAGATGAAACAATTTGCGTTGCGAGGCATTTAATTGTACAGCACAGGCAAGCTGTTTTCCACAGGAAAT
>CATJCJ010000553.1 GCA_949738935.1 uncultured Eubacteriales bacterium
AAGCTTGCTGAAATGCTTGGAAAGGTTAGGGGAAAGTTTTTACTGAGCTATAATGATTGTGATTATGTGAGGGAGTTATATTCACAATTTAATATTGAGATGGTGGAAAGAATTAATAATTTGAATTCCAGGTATGAGGATAAAGACAGAAAATACAGGGAGCTGATTATCAGGAATTATTGAGAAGTTTGAGTAAGGTTTATGAAAAACAGAGGTTAGAGTTAAATAAAATTAAAATACAAACCTCTGTTTTTTTGTTATTTTATGAATTTTTATTTCCCACTTTTTTCCCACAAAAGTTTTAGAACATTTTGATATATTTTGTGATTTTTTTGTTGAAAACTTGATATTTTCGGTATATTTAGGTATATTTAGATATGTTTCGGCATATTTAAAACATATTCAGCGAACGGAATAAGATATTATGTTATGTCCGAGAAAGGTAAACTTAAATTGATACGCAGAAAAGAAAATATAGTTCAGTGGGTTATTGAGAAAGGACAAAACCTTATAAGTTATTCGTACAGTAATAGCATTGAGAATATTAAAACACGAATAAAAATTATAAGCAAAGAGGGAAATGTTGTGTCACAGAAAATTAACACCGATATTGAAAAGAAAATTGGTATTTTTCAGGAGGTGGGAAAACCTGATGAGGACGCTGAAAAAGCTAAAAGTGTTGAGCTTGCCGCTAATTTGCTTAAAGAAAAGGGCAGTCCTGACAAAAATTTTGATATTGAGGCGTTAGGGATAGCGGAAGTCTATTCCGGCGTTGGGGTTTTTATAATCATAAAGGAGATAGGAATGTCAAAAACATTTTATGTTGAGGAAGATAATCATACTTTTAGTGACAATAAACATACAATGAGGCTTAAACTTAGTTTTGCCGGCGATATTAAAGAATTGGGGTGATTTTATGGATAACACACAAAAACCAACAAGTTTAAAAGGCCTTATTCAAAGTCTCCAAATAAAGGATATGGATATTATACAAGGAATAGTTATTTCTGAAAACCCTCTTAAAATACAGGTTATAGGTGATGAGAAGTTAATTTTGACCCAAAATATTATATGTCTTCCAAGACATCTGACAGATTATAAAACAACAGTTGATATTATGGCAAACGGAGACACCATAAGCGGTGAAAGTCAAACAGCGTCGTCAGGCGGACATACTCATACGGGAGGCGAACACGAGGGACATCAGAATAACGGCGGAAGCCATACTCATACGGGAGGCGAACACAGTCACGGAATTGATGTGCTTAATGTTAAAAGAGCGGAAATGACGGTATACAACGCTCTTAAAATATCGGATATAGTATTTATACTCTCATTTAACAGGGGAGCTAAATATTATATTCTTGACAGAAAATAATGTCTGTTTATATACCAATAGAGATTAACGAGGTCACGGAGAGTGAGGAACAGCCGTCATTGACTTACGCTCTGGATTTTGAGAATGGGAGAATAGCGGGCAGGACTGACGGTTTGGAGGCTGTCAATCAGGCTATAAAAAAAGCTCTTATGACATCAAGGTTTAAATGTCTTATTTATGACAATCAATACGGAAGTGAGATAAAAGAACTTATAATGTCAAAAAGTGTTACAAAAGAGCTCTTGGAGGCGGAAATTCCAAGGTTGGTTGAGGATTGTTTAAGCGCTGACACAAGAATTCTGAAAATATATGATTTTCAGTTTTCTATTGTGGAAGATAGAGCGTATGTGAAATTTAAAGTGGATACAATATTTAATAAAATGTCATTTGAGGGGGTAATATAAATGTTTGAGACATATACATATGAAAAATTGCTTGAGGATGTTCTTGATAATGCCCCTGATGGAATAGACGTAAGACAGGGAAGTATATTTTTTGATTCTGTCGCTGGAGCACTTCTGAAAATAGCTAAATTATATACAGATTTGGATTTAATGTTTAGCCTTGTTTTTATTGATACGGCAACGGGAGAGTTTCTTGACAAAAAAGCTTTTGAATATGGTGTTGAGAGACTGCCGGCGACAGGTTGTCGCTATTATGTTGATTTTCAGGGGACGACTCCTGATGCTGGAGAACGTTTTTTTACGGACGGTTTATATTTTACTTTAAAAAAAAACAGATGATAATGTTTATTATTTGGAGGCGGAAGAGTCGGGAATCAGTGGAAACTACGTGTATAATGGCACAAAAGCCACGCCTGTTAACAATATACAAGGTCTAGTTTCGGCTGTTTTTGGTAATATTATGGAATTAGGAACCAATGAGGAAACAGATGAGAGTCTGCGGACAAGAATACGCGAGAAAATCGGAGGCCCAGCTGAAAATGGCAATAAACAGCATTATAAAACTTGGTGTGAGAGTGTTGAGGGCGTTGGCAGAGCTAAAATAGTTCCTCTATGGAATGGACCTAATACTGTAAAAGGTATTATTATAAATTCTCTTGGACTGCCGGCGGACGATTCTGTAATAAAAAGAGTTCAGGAGTATGTTGACCCTGATGATGACGGTGACGGGGAAGGTGACGGTCTTGGTGAGGGAGTCGCTAATCTTGGCGCTCATTTTACCGCTGTTCCGGCTGAGAGCTGTGACATAAATATTTCATTTAACGTGATATTGACTTCAGGGGCGAATTTAGAGAATGTAAAATCACAGACAGAAGAAGCCGTTATTGAGCATTTTAAAAAATTCGCTCTGGAATATGATGAGAATATAATTGTTAGAGTGTCTTTTATTGGGGCAATGATAAGCAATTTGCCGTCTGTTTTGGATTACAGTGATTTGAAGCTGAATGACAAGAATTTAAATATTGAGCTTACAAGAGAACAAGTTCCGGTTTTGAGCGGGGTGAGTGTTAATGTACTATGACGAGAGTGGATTTGATAATTGTTATGAGGAACTTTTAACTTTTTACCCTATTTTTTACAGAGAGATTTTTGAGATGAACGAACTTTTAAAAACATATGGAAGTTTGTTAGATGTTATTCAAAAAAATATTGATATTATGTTAGCTAACAATTATATACAAACAGCGGACGAGTCTACAATAACAAAATTTGAGAAATTTCTTTACATCAATACGGATAAAACGAAATCTTTAGAAGAAAGAAGAAGATTTGTTTTATCTTTTTTTATTGGATTTGGACGTATATCAGCGACAAAAATAAAAGCTGTTATAAAAAATTACACAAACGCTGAGGCGGATGTTCAGTTTAAAAGAGCGGATAAGAATGGAAATAACCGTCTGTTTGTCACTTGTGACAGAGGAACGGAAGATGTTTTAAGAATGTACGATATAGCTGATATTTTAACTCGAAAAATACCGGCCCATATATTTTTGAGCGTTTTGATAAAATACGTTTTTGAGTGTTCGAAAAGTAATAAAAACTATGTTGGAACAGCGGTCAGAGTAAAAATGAGAAATATTGTTATTGAGAATGGACTGTGAGGAGGATTGTTTATGGCTAAATTTAATTCCGCTATGATTACAAACGCCGGGAAAAAACTGCTTGCTGATTCATTGGCGGGGAAGTCAAGATTGAGATTTTATTGTATAGCGATTGGAAACGGAAAGTATGACGGAACTGAGGATTTAACTTCTATGACAGCTTTGAAATCTAAAAAGCAGGAAGTTTTTTTAAACTCAGTTTCCAAAGAAAGCGATAATTGTGTTAAAATTAAAGTTTTAATATCTAATGAAAAACTTTCAAAGGGATATTATATGACAGAAATGGGATTATACGCTGTTGATGATATGAGCTTTGAAAATGTTCCTGTACTGTATTCTGTTGCCGTGGCTGAAACAGCGGATTATTTTCCTGAATATGACGGAAAAGTTCCTATGATAATTTTGCAGGAGTATTACGCCGCTGTTTCTGAGACAATGAATGTTGATATTTATATTAATGATGATACATATACATTATTAGAGGATTTTGAGAAATTTAAAAAATTTGTTAATAATGTTGTATATGAGGAGGCCAAAAATAAAGATGGGGGAAACGCCGATACAGTAGACGGGAAACACGCTTCCGATTTAC
>CATJCJ010000554.1 GCA_949738935.1 uncultured Eubacteriales bacterium
GTTGGAGCATAGTGGATTGAAAGTCAGCAGTTTGTATATAGCACAGGTAAAAGAGAAATGTGGGATTATCGAGAGGGTGAACTATAATCTTCCAAAATCAGAAAATTCCAGACAGCCGAAATGTCCGCCAGAGAAAGAAGCGGCGATAAGGGAGGCGTTGGAGCATTTTCGGATGATTTGATAGGTTTTAAGAATGGTAGAATGCTTCTTGTAATGGTTAAAATGTAATTTAATGAGGGAGGTACTGCAAAAGATTATGAAGAAGTTTGATTTGCACATACATACATTATCGACTATAAGTGACGTCCCGTTTACGTTTAGTATGGAAATACTGGAACAATATGTAAAAGAGAGGAAAATAGATGCCATTGCAATTACTAACCATAATATGTTTGATTTAGCACAATATAGAGAAATAGCATTAAAGCTATCTGATACTATTGTTTTTCCAGGCATAGAAATAAATATTGGAAATAATGCAGGGCATTTGTTGGTTATAGCAAAACAAGATGATGTAGAAGAATTTAGCCATAAATGCGAATGTGTTCAGAAAGAAATACAGTCTGAAAAAGATAGTATAACAGTGGAACAATTGAAAAATTTTTTTGGTAAACTAGATAGGTTTCTGTTGATTCCTCACTATGATAAAAAGCCGAGTGTAGATAAAAAAATCTTAGCTGAATTGAAAGATAATATTATTTGTGGGGAAGTTAATAGTATAAAGAAATTTATTTATTGCCAGAAGGATAACTCTTCATTAACACCTGTTTATTTTAGTGATTTTAGGGCAAAAGAAAGTGTTGACATAGTTCCAATTAGACAGACTTTTTTGGATATAGATGAAATTACTTTAGAGGCAATTAAAAAGTGTCTGACTGATAAAAATAAAGTTACTCTATCTGAATCAGAAGGTCACAAGAAATTTTATGCTCTTCCAGATTTGGAATTGTCAACAGGATTGAGTGTTATTATAGGTGAAAGGTCATCCGGGAAAACTCATACATTGAATCAAATTTATAAGTATTTTGACAATATAAAATATATAAAACAATTTGAACTTTTGGAAACAGACCCAGAAAAAGCTGCAAAGGATTTTACGGATAAAATTGCAATTAAACAAAGTGGAATAACAAAAGATTATTTTGAATCTTTTATAAGAGTTATAGATGATGTCAAAGATATTTCATTAGAGAAAGACGAAAGGCAAATAGAAAATTATTTGACTTCATTGCAAAAGCATGCTTCGGAAACAGAAAGGGCAGATATGTTTTCTAAATGCAAATTTTATGTTGAGAATGAGTTTGAAATAAATGATTTAGAGAGCTTAAAAAAACTAATAGAATCAGTTGATGTTTTATTAAGTACTACACAATATAAAGAAATTGTAGAGAGAAATGTAAACCGTGAAAATCTAATTGCTTTGTATTATGATTTAATTAACGAATATGTAAAAGAGCAACAAGTAGTATTAAAAAAGCTATGGGTAAATGATATAATTGGTAATATAAAACAAAAATTACAATCGAAAACAGCAGCAACTCGTGTAGTAGATGTAAATTTCTATACGGTACAAATGAATCGTATGAAAATAAAAAAATTTGTAGATATTGTGAATGGCTTAAAAGAAGAACGACAAATATATTGTAAAAATTTAGAAGGATTCAGTATAGAGGTAAAAACTAAGCCATATTCTGGAGCAAGCAGTCTTAAAAATCATAGTAAAAGAAAAATTGCTTTTTCTGATGCTTATAGTTGCTACGAAGAACCATATATGTTTCTGCAAAAGTTAAAAGAGATAGAAATGTTGGAAGATACAGCATATTATGAATATTTTGTGGATGTTGAATATAGAATATTGAACCAGTTTGGCTTTGAAGTGTCAGGTGGTGAAAGAGCTGAATTTAATTTATTGCAAGAAGTAAATGATGCTTACCAATATGATATTTTGATGGTAGACGAACCAGAATCATCTTTTGATAATATATTTTTACGAAATAGAGTGAATCATATGTTGAGAGAAATATCACAAGAGATGCCAGTTATAATTGTAACTCATAATAGTACAGTAGGTGCATCTATCAAACCTGATTTCCTTGTTCATACAAAAAGATTTGTTAAGAGTAATAAGGAAATTTCATATGAAATATATTTTGGACATCCGACTAATAGAAATTTGAAAAACAATGAAGGAAAACAAATCAAAAATTTACAGGCTACTCTTGATTGTTTGGAGGCGGGAGAGAGTGCTTATATGGAAAGAGGAAAAGAATATGAAATGCTTAGAGATTAAAAATGGTAAAGGATATTTTTTGAATGTAGATGGCAAGATGGTTGAACTCGATAAGATGAAAAAAGATGACTTGTTATATCTGTTAGATATAGCAACAAATATAGATGAATCTTTTGAGATGGATAATATTGAAACATGTAAACTTGATAATCAAGCGCATAAGGTGATATATGAGAATCTATATGATAAATTTCAAGAGTTACTCCAAAATAGGACAAGATTTTATGACGAAAGCATTGTTTTGTATAAAGACGCTTTACAGAAATATAAGCAGGAATCATAGAAATATAGTTTTGGAAGATGAAATTGATTCTTACAAGATAATTTATTCTATTATGTTTTGAGGAATAGAATTAGAAAATGCGTAGGAATTTGTCAGAAGCTATCATTAAGCATTTGTAAATAAATGATAAAGAAGAATTTCATTACATAGCCTTGTGGAACTGAAAAACCAGCTCATTCAGCAGGGCAGATAGACGGACTGCGTTGACGAACTGATATTTAAGGTCGTAAACGCACCAGTAAAGAGAATGAAAATTGAATATGTCTAAGGCACATCACAGAGCCGCTTATTCTTA
>CATJCJ010000555.1 GCA_949738935.1 uncultured Eubacteriales bacterium
CCCATATCTAAAATGCCGGGAAAGCCCGAAAATACGGGCTATACCGACATATAAGAACTTCTAAAGAGATAATCTAAATTCACCAATAATTTTATATGACAATCTCTTGTTGTGTCTGCCCTTTACTCATTGTTTAATGCCTCCGTTTCCTCAAAAACTTTTAGCCCCTGCCTTTCGCTCCGTAGTGTTGGTGCATTGTTTTGATATGCCCTTATTCCTCCGTAACCGTATGTATCATCAATTACTACGTTTTTGATACCTCCCCCAATTTCTTTAGGCGGTATCATATTCTTAAATATTTCTTCTAGCACATTTACCACGATTGAATTTCCCGCTTGTGCGTATAACTGTGTGTTACTGTTTACTGCTGCCGCGGCGTCAAAATCTTTGTCGCTAAATCCCATTAGCCGCCAACATTCACGCGGCGTCAATTTTCTAATTCTGAATTTTGTCATTTTATCTGCCTCCAATTTGAATAAGTCTTGATTGTTTGCCATAAGTGTAGGGCAAATCTCCACTACAATGTGTGGCTGCTTACCGCCCCCCCCCGCAAGTGTTTATTGTTGGGCATAGTCCCTCTTTTTCATACACTCTACCCACACTTGGATTGTTCCACGCTGACATATCAGCCATTACATTGCCTATTTGTTTTGTTTTTGTTATCATTCTCAACCACCTTTATTTGATGTTTATAGTCTGTTGCGTCCAAACACCTTGCTAAGCCTCGTTTGTTAAATACTTGATTGCTTTGGTGGGATCCTGTTCCGTTTTCAATAAATCCCATTGGTGCCGGTCTATCGATCCTCTGCCCCCCCCCCCCGAATAGTATTAGATATTTGCTTATCTAATTTCCCGCTTTCTATTAAGTCTGTTATTAAACTTTCTGCTTTTTCCGTATTTACAAAGTAATTTTCTTCTACCTCGTCCTCTAAATAATCTGCCATACATTTATCTAAAGGAATAGGATCCGGGAACGTGTAATTAAAATCCCCTAATACTGATACCATAAATGCCCTATTTCGGTTTTGTGCCACTCCGTAATCTTTTGCGTTTAATAGCTGTGCATAGTTTCTGTAACCCTTTTCTTCTAAAAACCGTTGCCACTTTTCAAAGTTTCCAAGATTTTTCTTTTGCATTACTTGTGGCACATTCTCCATTAACAATATTTGCGGTAATTCCTCGCACTCCTCTAATAATCTTTTTACTTCCCATAGCATACTTGATCTTGTGTTGCTGCCCTCGTCCATTCCCTCCATTTTCCCTGCCACACTTAAATCTTGACAAGGAAAAGAATAGGTTAATATGTACTCGTATTTGTCTGTGTCCGATATTTTTAATTCTTTTCCGGTTGCTTGCTGAATGTTTACAATATTTCTCGTGGAAATAATGTTGTTATATGTACCTCTTAACCATTTCTCTGGTTTTCTTTGTATTTTCTGTAATGTCATTGGCTCTTTTCCATCACTTGAAACACCTTTCTTGAATAACCATTGCTGCAACTGTTCTTTTGTCATTCCGTCGCTGTAATCTGTATTATCATCTGCCATGTGAATCGCTTTATAACTTGCGTTTGGCTGTACCCACCATTCACAAGTTACATGATGTTCAAATTCTATTCCAATATTTCTTAAAGCCATTGCCTGCGATCCTACGCCTGCGAATAACTCAATAAGTCTAATCGGTTTTGTTATTTCTAATTTCTGCATTGTTTCCCTCGCTTTCCGCAATCTGTATAACCTTTGGTGGGTTTCCATGTGTCTGTGCCCTTAATGTCGGAAATACACCGTAACTTAACTGTGGTGGTCTACTTGTAAAACCTCTATCATTGACACATACATTTATGTATTGTCCTCGTTTAACTCCTGTTTTGCTCATGCCATGCCTCCTACTTTTTATTTCCTGTGCCGCACACGGCGGCACAGATTGTAAGATTAACGGATTACAAAAGCCGGGGCGACACCATAACCGCTGCGGGCGTCGTAGCTGCCGGCGTAGCCGTAGCTGTAGACACGGCAAAAGGCGGTAGTGTACGACGCGGACGGCGACGAAAGCCACCCAAATTCCCAACAACCATTTTTACCAATCGTGCGGCTGCGGTTGTGCTTGTCTGCGTAATAAGGAAACTGCTTTTCTCCCTCCTGTGCCTCTGAATACTCACACTCTCCAAACATTTCCATTTCTGACGGTAAAAACAGA
>CATJCJ010000556.1 GCA_949738935.1 uncultured Eubacteriales bacterium
AAAAATATTTGAAAACCTTATCCCTCGAAGTATAAAGCAGGATGAAACGGCAGTCAGCGGAAACAGTATCTACAAATACGCTAAAAACAGCAAGGTCGCAAAATCTTATGAAGCCTTTGTTTCTGAAATTATCGGGGAGGTGTAAAAAATGGGAATAGCAGACAACATAAAACTCAAACCCCTTGACAGTCTTTTCGGAAACGATAATCCTAATGGAATTACGGAAATTCTTATTTCAGCATTAATTAATTTTGAAAACCACCCATTTAAAATTATTGATGATGAAAAAATGGCGGATATGGTTGAGAGCATAAAGGAATATGGAGTGCTTACACCTATAATTGTAAGAGCCAAAAATGATAAGTATGAGATTGTTTCCGGTCATAGAAGAAAATACGCTTGCGAAAAACTTAAAATAACAAAAATTCCGGCGATTATCAAAGAACTTGACGATGATGAAGCCACAATTATTATGATAGACTCCAATATTCAAAGAGAAGAAATTTTACCCTCTGAAAGAGCCTTTGCTTATAAAATGAAACTTGAAGCGATGAAACGACAAGCAGGCAGACCTAAAAAAAATTCGTCCCAAGTTGGGACACATTTAAGAGCGGATGAACAGCTTGCGGAAGAAACAGGTGAAAGCCGTAATCAGATACAGAGATTTATAAGGCTTACAAACCTTAATAAAAATTTGCTTGATATGGTTGACATAAAGAAAATTCCTTTTAGCGCCGCCGTTGAATTATCGTATCTAAAAGAAAACGAGCAGGAAATTTTATATAACGCTATAAATGAATATGGAGCGATTCCGTCAATGAAACAAGCGACAAGACTTAAAAATTTCAGCAAGGAAGAAAAACTTGACAAAAACGTGATAGACGCTATTATGACAGAAGAAACGGAAACGCCTATAAAAATTAATCTTACAGGAAAAAGCCTTAAAAAGTATTTCCCGAAAGAATATACTCAAAAGCAAATGGAAGATGTGATATACAAACTTCTTGATGACTGGGCAAAAAATAAATAATCAGACAGCCTTATCGGCTTGTTGAAACAATACAAGCCGACAGGCGTATTGTATCCAAAAGCCGGTAACAGAAAAAAACAACAAAAAAGGAGGTTACGGCTTTATGGAAGAAACAAAAGAACAGAAAATTAAGCGAATCAGTGAAACGCTTAATTCCGAAACAAAGAAACTTACAAACAGTATATCAAACTGGCATAACCACCTCAACACTGTTTCAAAGTTTTATAAATACAGTTTTACAGACCAAATACTTATAGCCGCTCAAAGACCAAACGCAGCGCTGTGCGCCGAATATAAAATGTGGCAAAACAATTTTAACAGAAATGTACGTCAGGGAGCGAAAGGTATTTCACTGCTTTATGAGGAAAACGGAAAAAAGAAACTTCGTCACGTTTTCGATATTTCCTCAACAGAAAAATCCTCAAAAGCAAGAGATATAAAAGTTTGGGAGCCAAAAAGTGACTATTTGAGTGTGATAAGCAAAAATATCGCCGAAAAAAACGATATAAGTCTTGATGGTATTATAAATAAAAATATTCAAAATAGCAATTCAACTGACGAAGTGAATTTTATAAATGTTATTAAGGCAAGAATAGACACACTTTTAAATGATGAAAGCAATAAATATGTAAGTAATATCATAAATCATAAAAAAGGTACGCCTTTAGAGAAATTTAACGATTCAGACATTGAGGCTATGTTTAAAAATATCGTAAAATACAGTACCAGATACATCACTGTTACAAGATGTGGTTTTGATGTAGGCTTCAGAGAAAGTTATTTCAAAGACACAGATAAGTTTAACTCAAATGAAACAATCACCCAGCTTGGAAAAGCCGTAAGTGAGATAAGCGAAACGATATTGAGAGAAATTGAGAGAGAAGTCAAAACTATTGATAGAGAAACGGAAAGGAGCGGTAATTATGAAAGACATTTACTCACAGGAAGCGATGGAGGAGAGATTGGAACAGACAATGAGGGACATCAAATCGGGCAAAATTCAGATAGACAAGAGTCTGATAATAACAACGCCGGAGGGCAAAGAATTTCTGAAGTTTATGGAGGAAGACGGTCTGACATACGTTTTGGACGAGGTGACGTTTCTGTATCTTCCGCTGATGGAAACGGACGAGGAGGAAGAATACGAGATGGGAATGTGGGGTCAAAGGAGATTGGAATACCTGAAGAACGAGAAA
>CATJCJ010000557.1 GCA_949738935.1 uncultured Eubacteriales bacterium
CCAAAAGCGGTTGTATGGTTTAATTTTTTCGGCATGTCTACTTTAGATGTGTTCGCTAATTTAATTATAATTCCTTTCTCGGGAATTATTGTGTTTTTAGGATTTATATCGGGAATTTTAGGTTTGTTCACAGTAAAGGCGGCGGGCTTTTTATCAGGAACAGTTTATATAGTTTTAAAATTTTATGAGTTTTTATGCGAAATAATCTCGGATATACCTTTTTCATATGTCTTACTTGGAAGTCCTGATATATCGGGAGTTATCACATATTTACTGATAATTTTCGCTGTTTCCTTATATTTGTATAAACGGATTAGCGGAAAATTTATTCTTTGTTTTATCGCTATTATTATTTCAGCGAATTTGTTGTCTTTTAAAAAAAGTGAATTGAAAATAACTATGCTTGACGTTGGGCAGGGAGATAGTTTTATTTTTGACTATGATGATAAATGTTTTATTATTGACGGCGGAGGCGATTATAAAAAAGAACTTGGCGAGGGAACCGGAAAAAATGTATTATACCCTTATTTAAAGTATATGGGGACAGATTACGTTGACGCTATTTTTATTACACATACCGACGCCGACCATATTAAGGGGATTATTGAGATACTTGATTATGTGAAAGCGGAAAAAATTTATGTGTCAAATAAAAACGATGAGAATGATTTATATAAAGTATTGTGTGAGAAAGCGCGAACGACAAATACAGAGATTGTTGAGATTTGCTCAGGAGCGAAAATAAAATTTAGAGATGACATTATTATTGACTGTATTTATCCCTATAGTTCTGATATGAGTGGAAATGACGCCTCTCTTGTTTTAAAAATTGTTTTTGAGAATACATCTTTTTTATTTACAGGCGATATAAGCGCGGAGTGTGAAAAAGAAATTATTGACTCAGGGGAAAATATTAAAGCCGATGTTTTAAAACTTTCTCATCACGGCTCTAAATACTCAAACAGCGGAGAGTTTATAGAAAAGGTGAATCCAAGGCTTGCCATAGTTTCAGCCGGAAGTTTCGCTATGTATGGACAGCCCGCCAAGGAAATAGTAAACAAGCTTGAGAGTGAAAACATTACTGTGCTGAATACGAGAGAAAAAGGCGCGGTTGAGATTTATTCCGACGGAAAGGATATTTATTATAAAACGATGAAATGAGGCTGATATTTTGAAAAAATTAGAAGATGACATTAAAAATAAAAAATTTGAGAGGGTTTATTTATTTTTTGGTGATGAGAATTATTTAAAAAAAGCCTATACTGATAAACTAAGAAAAGCGGTTGTCTCTGAGGGAGCGGAAATGATGAACCTTGATATTTTTCAGGGTAAAAGACCTGAGAGCCAAAAAATTTTAGATTCATGTGAGACACTTCCTTTTATGAATGATTTTAGGCTTATTATCGTAAAGGACAGCGAACTTTTTATACAAGGCAGTAAGGAGGAAAGCGAGAAAATAGCGGGATATGTAAAGAGTATTCCTAAATCATCTATATTGCTGTTTATAGAAGATAAAGTTGATAAGAGAGGAAAGTTATATAAATCAGTTTCTCAAAATGGCTATTGCGCGGAATGTAAGGTTCCATCGGAAAAGGAAATGTGTGTATGGGTTGAGAAAGAAGCCAAAGAAAAAAGTCTCGTTATGAAAAGAGATGTTGTTTTATATTTTTTAAGAAGCGTAAATATAGGTATGGAATCTGTTTTGGCGGAATTGATAAAGCTGTCGGATTATGTCGGTGAGGGGGAGGTCTTGAAAAGGGACGTTGATGAGATATGCTCTAAGTCCATTGAGGTTAAAATATTTAATATGGTCGCGGCTATAGGCAATAAAAAATTAAAAGACGCTCTTGATATTTATAATAATATGATTTTAATGAAAGAATCGCCTATTATGATTTTAGCGATGATAGCGAGGCAATTTAGAATTATTTTGCAAAGTAAATATCTCGCGGAAAAAGGTTTTTATAACACTGATATAGCTAAAAAAATCAATCAGAGAGAATTTGTTGTTTCCCAATGTCTTTCACAAGCTAAGAATTTTAAGAAAAAAGACCTTTTAAAAGCTCTTGACGATTGCCTTAAATGCGACGCTAATATAAAAACAGGAAAAATTCAAGACAGGCTCGGAGTTGAGATGATAATTATGAAATATGGAGGCTGATTTAATAAATTTGTCCAATAACTTAAGCGGACTGCTTTATAAAGGGTTTTCAGCCATGATTTTAATAATTTTTCTGAAATACGATTCTGAGTGATACTGTGAAAATCAGAATTCGTTTGACAAGAAATCTTTTGTCAGTAAGTATCACTCATTTCATTAAACAGTTCTTATAAAAAGTGCCTTGCTGTTGACATTTAATAAATTTTAAATTATCATTATTTTAACCAACTAAAGAAACCACCTGTTTTTTAAACGGAGGATTTTGCTTTTTTATTCAGGAAGAGAGTAAGATTACATTGAGTACAAAGGGCGGAGTTATTCGCCGTAGGGGTGTTAGAGTATTTTTGTGAAACAAAAATATAAATAATCTTTGATTGGGTTTTATTATGAAAGCTGAAAATTTATTTTTTTCGAGGGAGTGTGATTTTATGGATTCGGGACATTGGCGGCGCTTATATAGTATAAATGTTTGTTTTCTTAAAAATACACTTACGAAAGGAATTTAAAAAATGGTTGAAATATATAAGTCGATTTACGGTGAGCTTAATAAGGTTGAGGAAATTACCGACGGGGTTTGGGTAAATATGGTGTTTCCTACGGAAGAGGAGATTGAGAGGATTTCGTCAAAATTAGATACCGACCCTGATTTTATAAAAGCGGCCCTTGACGAAGAGGAGCGTTCTCGTATTGAGGTTGATGACGA
>CATJCJ010000558.1 GCA_949738935.1 uncultured Eubacteriales bacterium
AAGAAGAACTCGACAGGCTTATTTGTTTATTTAAGGCTATACCTCGATAATTTTAAAAATCTATTTTTACGGAAAGGAAAAAAGTTTTGGTGTTGAATTATGATTTTTTTTGAGTTTATTAACAGAAGCAGCTCTTTTATTATTTTAGGACTTGTTATATTTTCTATAATACTTCTTATTTTATGTATCGCCGCTCTTCGTAAGGCGTCTAATGTGAAAAAAAGAGTCAGTCAGTTTATGGGTGATAAAAACGGCGGTGACTTTGAGGATATGCTTAAAAGTTTTATTGACAGGTCAAACGCTATTGATGAGAGACACAGCAGAATTATTAACGACATAAGAGCTATCCAAAGGCAGATAAAATTTTGTATTCAAAAAGTAGGAATCGTCAGATACAATCCTTTTGAGGATGTGGGCGGTGATTTATGCTATGCTGTAGCGGTTTTGGACCAAAATAATGATGGGTTTGTTCTCAACAGCGTATACTCAAGAGATGGCTGTTATACATACGCCAAACCTATTGAAAAGGGAAAGTGCCCTAAATATAAATTATCAGGAGAAGAAGAGGAGGCTGTTATTCAAGCCGTAAAATGTGAAAAGAAAGAAGAGGCATAGGCATTATGAGAGATAAGGAATATTCTAAGTGGCTGCAATCCTATATTACAAATGAGGCTATAATAAATTATGTAAAAAGATGTCAACGTGTTGAGAATAATTTAAACATTAATCTTGATGATGAATTTGAAAAAGACAATGGAATATCATTACTTGAAAAGTTAACTTATACTATGGATGACCAAATAAATAATCGCCCTTTAAAATGTAATATACATTTTAATAGTGATTCAGATTTACGTAATGGTATGAATTCATTGAAAACCGCTGTAAATAAATATTTTGAGTTTTGTAATATAAATGATATTAAATATACCACTCCTCAAGATAATAATACAGTTATAGATTCATATCAAGAATTTTTAAGTCATTTTAATATTAAGAAAGAAGATTTTTTTGAGTGGGGAATATCGGCTACTATATTTTCTCCCACTTCTAAAGTGTCATTAGAATGGGATTTATTAAAAGAACGCATATTAAATAATAAAACAGTTTATATTCGAGGATATGGCAGAGACGCTCATGGTACTCAATTATATAAAGATTTATATAAAAAGATTTTTAATAATTATAATGTGGAAAAAGATCTTACTAATAATGCTGAGCCTCATAAAATTATACAGAGATTGACTGGTTTTAGGCGTAATAGTAATATATATAATTATCAAGTATCGCATATATGGGGTCGTACCAAGAATATATTTATGTTTGAGGCTCCTTGGAATATATGTTATACTCCTAAAATAATAGACCCTTTTACAGGGCACGAAACACAGGGAATATGGCCAGATGAATATCAAAAAATATTTATTTCAAAGGCGTATAACTTATATAAGCCTTTTATTGATGATTATAATCAAATTTTAGTGGAACTTGATATTGAAAAACGAATACAGGAGTACATTTTTTCACTAAATGGTATAATTCCCGAAAAATTATTAACGCAGTTTACTAAAGATGTAACAAATGAATTATCACCTATTTGTATAAAATAATAAATGTTATTGAATGGATCTATTTTTATTAGAAAGCATTAAAGTTAAGTAATTAAGTAAGTAAATAGTATTGCTAAAAATATTAAACACAATTTTTTACATAAAGAATATCCCTAAAATCACAAAAGATAAACATTAAAGTATGCTTTACTTGTTTTTTATGATTTTAGGGATATTAGTTTTTTAATATATTGTGACAGAAATAATTTTTATACATCATAGTTAATAAATGATAGACATAGTTTATTAAATTCCTCAAAGTCTTCCTCGTTAGGAAGGCTTTTTCCTTTTAAAAGCTTTACGGTTACAGCGGGATTTAAAGTTTTTATTGTCTCGATATTTTTATAAGAGTCCGAAAGGGAGTTTCCGTAAACTATTAAAACGGGTATGTCTATCTCAGGCAGAGATGTTTCTATGCCTATCTCAAAACTGTTTGTTATAAACGATGTGAAAAGATAACGGTTCGCTCCGCCTCCCTTATGGGAATAAGCGTATAGGTTATTTATTTTTTCATCTGTTATAAAAGCCGTGTCAGAGTATATTTTTTCTTTGAGGAAGGATTTTAAAACCTTTTTTGAGTTAAAATAATTAAAAAACAAGTCTCCGAGTATAGGAAGGTCTAACGGGATTTTTCTCAGTATATTGTAAAGCCCTGTTTTTTTAGGAGAGATAGGGGGACAAACAAGACATATTTTTTTAAAATTGTTTGGGTTAAAAACATAAGACATAGCTGAAATGGATGCCGAGGTGTTTGAGGCGATTACAACGGCGGGCTCTTTTATTATCTCTGTTATAAAATCGTTTATAAGACACACATAAAGATATGATGAGTATGTTATGTCCGCCCGCTCAGAGTCTCCGTATCCCAAAAGGTTTATTAAATAAAGCTTATTGTTTTTGGCGAGATTAGGTATATTTTTACACCATTCTTTTTCGTTTGTTCCGGGGATAAGGGAATGAACCAAAAGTATGGGAGAGCCTGCTCCCATTGTTTTATATGATATTTTTCCGAATTTCCAATTATATATATGCTCTGTAATATCATCCTCATTTTTTGAGGGGGAAAGAGTTTTTTCGGCGTTTTTAAATATTTTAACGTTTATGGCTATCGCTGATAGCACCGCTGTGGTCGCCAGCGCTATAAGTTTTGATTTTATTTTCATAAGTTTATCATTCCTTTTTTATTTATTTAAGAGTGTATATTATAGCAATCCAATTTAATAATGAACGAAATGAGGCAAGAAAAAAATT
>CATJCJ010000559.1 GCA_949738935.1 uncultured Eubacteriales bacterium
TAAACTACAATAAGGAATGATTTTTATGACAATAGGTGAAAAGATAAAATATTTCAGAAAACGTATAGGAATTACACAAGCCAAACTTGCGGAGCTTTCAGGAATACACCCTGTTTCTATACGAAAATATGAGATAAATAAAATGGTACCTCAGACACAGCAGATAGAAAAAATCGCAAAAGCACTTGGTATAAGTTCTTTTGCTCTTACAGGAATAGAAAACAACATCAGACTTGAAACTATCGGAGATTTTATGGGTTTGCTTATAATGCTCTGTAAAACCCATATTATTTTTATTGAGGGTAAACGTGGAGAAGATGAAGCTTTGCTTCCTGATACAGTTTCATTTAAAATAAATCCATTTATAATTCAGTTTTTTAGCGCAAAATCAGGCAAAAAAAATATTAAAGCAGATGATATTTTATATCACTTAAAATCGGATAATATTTTTCAGGATATATTAAAGTGGGAAAAGGTAAATTATGTATATGAAAAGTGTGCTGTTAAATACAGCGATACCACTAATGAAGCTGATAAAAACGCTTTAGAGGAACTGAAAAACACCAAAGAAGCTATTGAAATAGAATTACAGCGTTCTAATGTTATACTTAATTCCGATGACGGCATTTCTGTTAAAAATCATATAATTGTATAATTGAGGAGATTATTTTTATGCTATCTAATATTAATAGGTATTTATTGTTATATCTATTGATTATTACAATTTTAACTGTATTTGGAATAACTATAATAACAATAATAAAATCATTCAAGCAAGGTAAGTGTAATAAGTGTAAAACTATATTTGTAGCATTATTATGTATAATTATTGTAGGATTATCATGGATTTTTAATATGGGGTGGTTAAGAGTTATAATGACTTTAGTACTTATTCCGTTTATCAATGCAGTTATTTTCCTTGTAATTAATCTTATTGTCTCAAAGTATATTGATGAATCAAATGAATTGAAAAATATTAATATTTTATTTTGTCTAACATATTTACTGACATATTTATTGTTACCAGATGCAGGAGATATTGGTGAAATGTATGTGTTTTTTCATCTGATACATAATAATTTATTTTCATATATTTGTGGCATAATATCTTTTGCTGCTTTCATAGGACATATAGCGTTACTAATATTTCAAATAGTAGAGTTGGTTAAAGTAAAAAATAATTGCTAATAATATAAAACTGAAATTTAAACGATATTGAAAATTGTACTCAATTTGCACTCAAAAGCAAAAAAATAACCCCGAAAACCCAATATATATGCAGGTTTCGGGGATTTTTCTATCTACTCCCACTCAGTGAAAAAAGCTTCTAAAGATGCTAAAAATGAAATTATCTCTAAAACCAGCAAACAGACCTTAAAAAAAGAAACTAAAAAGGTTATTGAAGATTCTACTGAATATACATATTCTAATGGAACTTATCAAAAAACTTCCTACTATGGAAACAAAAATAATTCTATTAAAAATAAAGCACCAAATAATGGATAAAAAGGATTAGATAACTCTATTCCTATAGAAGATAATACAACAAGAAGAATAGGGATTAGTGATAATGAAATTATTGTATTTGATGAAACAGAAAAAGGTATTTTTCATGGACATGTTCGCTCATGGGACGAACTAACAAATAAAATGAAAGCAGTTTTAAAAAAATCTGGATTAGTTAATAAAAAGGGGAAAATAAAAAATGATAAATGAATACATTTTGCTACATAACGAACAATATATGTTAAAGTTATTAATAGATACCAAAGAGATAGACTATTATACCGATGTCATTATTAAACTATCTACCAAAGAGAAAAATGAAATTATATTTAAAGATAACCTATTATTTTTAAAAAATATATTAACTCAATATATAAATAAAATAGATGATTATATACTAAATGAAAAATTAAATGAAAAAAAACTTGGTTTACTTTTAAATGAGTATTATTACGAA
>CATJCJ010000560.1 GCA_949738935.1 uncultured Eubacteriales bacterium
GAAGGTGGGCGTACATATCCCGATTTTGGATAAACGCATTTTTACCTATTATATCGGGAAGGAGAAAACGGGTTATCTTGCCGAAGCCTTTACGGAGGAGGAACTGGAAGAAATTGACGGCTTTTTTGAAGAACTTTTTGGGGATTCGGAGACGGAGAAGCGGCAGGAAATGGCGGCAGAAATCCTTATGAAATGGTACCAATCCATGGAATTCGAGAAGGCGGGGACGCGGGAATATGAGGTAAACGGGCAGAAGAAGGAATGCACCGGATACCGGCTCACGCTGGTGTCCGAAGATATGACGGAGCTCCTGACGGATTTGGAGGATTTGATTTTTGCGGAGTATCCTGACAGTCTGTACAATCCTTACGGGGATTATTTTGATATGTTATGGTATCTGTTTGAGGATATGCCGGATATGGACTTGACGTTTTATCTTTATAAAAACCGTGTGGAAGGTATTTTAATGGAAAGTGCATACGGTGAGGAAGTTGAAATCATCTGTGAGAGCGATAAAAAGGGAAACCTTGAAATAGACATTGATTTTATGGGTGAAACCATGGTGGAAATGGAGCGTTGCATCACAGGTTCCGCGGAAAGCTATGGCTTTCGGGAATATGATTCCGATTCGGAATTGGAGTTCACTTATGATTTCCGTTCCGGCGATATGATGTTCGACATGGAAGATTTTTATTCCGAATATTCGTTTCAGGGGAATTTGCAGTCGGATGCCAAAAACGTGACTTTTACCATGGATTACGTGGATTATGACGGCGAGGAAACGGGTTTTAAGGTGTGGGTGGAAAAAGGGGCCGCCATGGAGGAAGTGGAAGGGGAAGAACTGGATGTCGGAGCCATGTCCGAGGAGGAATGGTATGAATTACTGGACGGTCTTTTGTGGTAAGATTTTGTGGTAAGGAAGGTAACATGGGGATATTTTTCACCTATTTGGGTTTGGAGTTTAAGAAAAGCATAAAAGTATGGAAGAAAACCGTCTGCGGCATGTTCCTCATGTTGGCGGTACTGGCGGTGGGCGTGGCTGCGGTAAGCATTGTCTTACTGCAGTCACAAGTGTTTCCGGTTGTGGACGTGGCATTTACGGTTCCACAGGGGGATAAGATGACCCGGATGGCAATGCGGGTGGTGGAAGGCATGGACAGCGTAAAAAGCATCTGCCGGTTCCGGTATGCGGACA
>CATJCJ010000561.1 GCA_949738935.1 uncultured Eubacteriales bacterium
CGTGTAAGTAATCAGACTGTTAATATCCTGTACCACGCGCACCGCTTCACCGTCAACAAACATAATCAAATTGCCGGCGGAAACCGCGGCAATCTTCTCACCATTGGTTTGCAGCGGTTGCACGCCCACCGCATTAGGATAAACCGCATTGGTCAAACTGTCATTATACCGCGCGCCGGCCTCTGCGCCGCCTACCCACCAGCAGGTCTGCTCCGGCGTAAACACCGTGCCGTCGTCCATGATTACGCCGCTGGTAACATTGATTACATACCGACTATCAGGATTGGTCAGGTTTGCCGCCACCAGCTGGGCATACTGACCGTTGCCGTCGGCAATGCGCTTGATAAAAGTTACCATAGAATTGGCAACGCTTTTATCACTGCCGTCATAAATCAAAATGTCAAAGGCATAAGGTTCAATGGCCGTCAAAAATGCCGCATAAGCCGGTGCAGAAATTGTGCCGTCCGCACCGCCCGTCAGTTGAAAGCTAATATTAGCCGCCAGCTCGCCCTCGCCCTCCGCGGCGAATTTAACCCAAGCGTTGGCCTGCAAATCAGCGGCGGCAGCCACATTCTGTTCATCAACAACCGCATTGTCAACCACCGTTTGCACGGTATAAGTTTCGTCAGTTTCCGCCACCACGATAACGCTAATATCATTGCCGCGCAGGCCCGGATAAAGCGCCGTAACCGTCAAGCCGTCCTGTGTAGCAGCCGCTTTGGCCGCACCAGAACCAGCCGGGCGATAAAGCAAAACCTTGTTCGGTGCCGGCGTTCGATTGCTGCCTTTGAAAATTTCCTGCAAAAAGCGGTTCTGTTCAACTGCCCCGCTATACCCGGTGAAAGGCGTATAATCCGCCCCGGCTTCAATAATCTGCACCGTATCCGCCGCGCCCCAAGACAAAGGCTCGCAAATGGCCACCGTGCCGCGCTCGCCAACTGTTAAGCCCGTGCCGTTGGCGCTCTTAAAGCGAATATAAACACCAGGCAGCGCTTTGTTTTGATTAGTCCAGGTTCCGCCGCTCATTTTTCAATCCCCTTTCGATTATTTGCACCACACAAAATCGCCGCCGCTGCGTGCGCTTCAGCCAGCGTGTATTCCTGACCGTCCTGCAATGCCTCGGCCAGAAAATCCGGCTGGTAAGCGGCAAAATCAGGACTGCGCAGCAATGCGGCCTTGCTGAAGCGTTTAGCATTGCTTTTATTCTTCTCCGTATTCTTTTCTATGTTTTTCTCCATACTCGATAACCTCCAAA
>CATJCJ010000562.1 GCA_949738935.1 uncultured Eubacteriales bacterium
ATCAATCAAATATTTTTAAAAAATTTATATAAAAAATTAAACTAAAAATCAAATTAATAAGAATGGATTTAGAATGGAAACTTATGGGTGTACGCTGGTTTAGTTTGTTTCCGCCGTCATTTTATTATACCCATACAGATGAGGAAGTTAAACTTATTATAGAGGAACTTAGAGAATTTTTGATGCAGTTTGAAGAAGACGAATAAAATAACGCAAAAAATAAATGCTGACAGTTGGCAGCATTTATTTTTTACAATACATAATTAAGTAAAAAAAGTTAATGAGGACATTTTTCAAATGTTACTGTATTAATTTTCGAACCAACGATAGTAACGCCGCATTTTGTACATTTTTCTGCGTTATAATATTCCACTGTACAACCGCCCTTGCTATCTAATATATGTTTTTTGTAAGTACCGCTTTTATAAGTATGATTACAAGGTGCTTTTTCCATATTTTTATCAATTTTGTTTATAGTACCATCTTCATCAATAAAATAACAAGTAATATGTTCTGTCTTATCTAAATCAGGAAGCTTATATTCTTTATAGTCAGGTTCACTAAAATCAAAATAAGAGTCTGCTTCATTTAAACTATAATTAAAAGAATCAACACTTTCATATACCTCCACAGGTTCTTGATAAGCGAAGACAGTTAATGAACTTACAAAAACTGTAGACGCGACTATAACAGATTGAATAATTTTTTCAAATTTTCCTCTTTTATTAAATTTTTTCACAATAATTAACCTCTCTTTCACAATTTTTCTATCAGGATTTCCAAGGGCACTCATTACTTTGTTAAGATGGTTTTTATTTGTTTTACCCGAAAAATCTAATATAGTATTACCATAAACTAATCTCTCTTCTTTATTTAAATTTTTGACAATACTTTCATCACAGTTAAAATCGCTGAAATTACTCAGCTGATTAAAAAGCAGATATGCAAATGGATTAAACCAATGCAGGGCGACAGCAATAATACATAATAAATTATAGATGTAATCACAATTATATATATGTGTTAATTCGTGTCTTAAAATCCACATCATTTGTTTTTCTGTTATTTTTGTTGTTGGAAGCAATATAACAGTATGAATAAAACCTGTTGTTACCGGTGTTTCAATACCTGCGGAATATCTTACCGATATTTTTCTTTTAACTTTAAGTTTTGATTTTTCCTTATCCAAAATTGATATTATATTTTTATCGTGAATTTCAATAGAATATCTGCGTATTTTCCATTTTAAAATACAATATAATATGACTTGCCAGGCAAGTGCTATTATAATAATCAAATAAACAATAATCAATGTTGTAATAATGATGGTAAAGGTCAACGAAAAATTAAAATTTCCAGATTCAGAATTTAACACCACATCTGTAACATAAGTTTCATTCTGCGACAAACTAAATATATTGCCGTTTAAACACCTAAATAAATCTATATAGTAATTTTTAATTAAAGGCAACGGCAGCAAATAAAAAACTATTGATATTTTTAATAAAAAATATTTAGCTTTTGAGGACATTATATTTTTAAAAATTATACTTGTAATTATTTGCAGAATCAATACTGCCGTTCCTGATAAAGACATAACAAGCAAGATACTTTTTATCATAAATTATCCTTCATCACTGTTTAAGAACTCTTTTAATTCAGTTACAGTTTTTTCATCTAAGCTATTTCCGCCGCTTAAAGTGGATAAAAATTTTTTTATTGAACCTCCAAAGGTTTCATCCAAAAAATTTTTAGTCCATTTCTGCATATATTCGTCTTTAGTAATTTTTAAAAAATACAAATACATATTACCCTTTTTCTCATTTGCTAAAACACCTTTTTGTATAAGATGAGCTATGAAAGTCTGTACGGTTTGTTTTTTCCATGTTTTATTTTTTTCTTTCGTAAAATAATCATAAATTTCTCCAAAAGCAAATTTACTTTCGTTGTTCCAAAAAAATTCCATAACCTCATTTTCTGTTTCTGTTAAACTAAATTTTCCCATTTTACACCCCTAATAAAACAGATCAATAAATAAGTAATACTAATCTTAGATTAAATAATATCAAAATCAGC
>CATJCJ010000563.1 GCA_949738935.1 uncultured Eubacteriales bacterium
AAAATTATAAAGAAATTATATTTATTATTGAATGTTTTTTTGTCATATTTACATAAAAAGACAATCAAAAATGCAAGCGTTTATTGCTGTTCCTGCATTTTTAATCATATCACAGAAATTTTTTTATCTTATATCTATTTTGGAAGTGCTGTAAGTAATTTTAAAATAAAAAGCAAAAAGCTGACTTGATATTGTCAAATCAGCTTTTTTAGAATTAATCATTTGGTTTTAAAAGTGGTCTGTAATCTACCCAGTCAAATTTCGCGTCAACGGTTTTTTCATTATTGCCGTTGTATGCGTAGAGACCGACAAGGGTTCCTGTATGGTGTTTGCCTATTGTAACACCCTCGTCACACAAGAAATAACATCTTTCTACTCGTCCGATGAGAATCCAAGTCTCATTATCAAGACTGTAGAAAAATTCTCTTGTTTGTTTTATAACACGTACTTTTAGGTAAACTGTTTTTATATTATCGTTAAGTGATATTTCGCCGTTTATGCTGTGTTCGGTATTTCTGTTTTCATAAACCCTCAGTTTAAGACCGTTATCGTATATCATACAGCATTTGATATAGTCGTATATTCCGTAATAACAAGTTATTCCGGCTTGCTGACCGTTTTCTGTCGGCTCAAATTCCATTTTTGTTGAGAATGAGTATACAAGCTCAGTTTCTCGTCTTACTAAAGTATTGTAGGAGCTTCTTTTATCTAAATCAAATTCTCCCGCCTCAATTGTAAAATACCCTTTGTTTTTTGTAAGAGAAATTTTTTCGTATTTTGGATTTCTGACAAATTCCCATTCAAGACTTAATTTTTCATCGTCAAAATCATCAAAGTTCTTTTCCTCATATTCTGTCCATGGTAAGTCCGGCGCCTCATTCTCGGCGGATGGTATTTTGCCTTGGCTCTCGTTTACAATAAACCAACCGTCGTCTGTCCATGTGACTTTGTCAAGACCTGTCTCTCTGCCTGTTGTTGAACATCTTCCCTCATTCATACGACAGCAAAGATATGTTACCCACCAATCTCCATTTTGAGTTTGAACAAGGTCTCCATGACCTGAGCGCTGTATTTCCGCCGATGGGTCTGTTTGTTTTAACGCGGGATTATAAGGAGAGGATTCATAAGGACCCATAAGGCTTTTTGAACGTCCAACGCTGATTTGATGCCCGAATCCTGTTCCGCCCTCAGCTAAAATAGCGTAATACCAACCGTCTTTTTTTAGGATATGAGGCCCTTCGGGGCATCTTAAGCCTGTTCCCGGCCAAACTTGTTTAGTTGGTTCAGCTATTGAACAGCAGTCATCTGAGAGTTTTGTTATCGTAATTCCGGGGGCTGTAACGCAATAGTGTGTTCCGTCATCATCTACAAAATGAGAGGGGTCTATATTGTCAATATCGAGAACTACCGGTTTTGAGTAAGGGCCCTCGGGATTTTTGGATTTCATAAATAAAGTTTGACGAAGCCTGCCTGTGTCATTTTCAGGAGGCTGATTTAGCCTTAATGTGGCGAAAACGTAAAATTCCCCGTTAAAGTATGAAATATCCGGCGCCCAAATTCCGTGAGAATCTGATATCTCATTTAACGCCAAATCCTCATTTTTTGTTATTACATGACCTATTAGTTCCCAATGAACTAAGTCTTTTGAGTGATGAATCGGTATCGCGGGGAAATATTGAAAAGATGAATTGACCATATAATAGTCATCACCGACTCTTACTACTGAAGGGTCGGGATAAAAGCCTTTTATTATGGGGTTTTGGTATGTATTCAATATAAACACTCTCCTTTACATTATCAGGATTTTAATATATACGTATAACTTTATATTCTTATCATATAATTATTTTTACAATTTGTCAATACAAATGAGAAACTTTTACAATTTTTTTGGAAAAAAGATGTATCCTATTTTTATGGCATGCCTAAAGATTTCAGACAGATTTTTTATATTCGCGAATCGCTGTTAAAATAGGGATTAACAGTTCTTTATCCTTTGCTGAAAACTCGTTTAATAAGCTGTTAATTAACATATCCAGTGGTTTTTCGGAATCACTGTTGAAATCACTGACTAAATAATTTATATCTATCTCTAAAATATTCGCCAGTTTTATGGCTGTTTTTAATGACATTGTGGCGTTGTTTGTCTCAAGTCTCGCTATTGTGTTTACACTTAATCCCAAATTTTCAGCCAACTCACTTTGAGTCCATTTTTTCGCTTTTCTCGCTTCTCTTATTCTTTTTCCTATTATGTCATAGTTTAAGTTGTATCTATAATCAATATTATCACCCCTAATAATAAATATATACCCTAAATACAACAATAAAATTGATTAATAATGAAAAATAATATCATTAAAAATCAACTTGAAAGATTATAGATACTCTAGTAAAGATACATGGGCTGTTTATAATTTGAATGGTAAATATAATTTTATTGATTGTGTAATAGGTCACGTTGATAGTTCTGATTTGGGTGATGATACAGTGTTACAAATTATGTGTGATGGTCAGCTGAAGAAAGAAATACCCTTGCAGGCTGATATGCAGCCTAAAAACATAACGATTGACGTAAAAGGGGTCAATCAGCTTAAATTAATATTACTTGATGGCGGTTGTGCAACATATGGTCTTGGTAATCCGGTGATAAAATAATTATAAAATATATGGAACCTTTTTCTATCGCAAAAAGGTTCCAAACCTCCAAAAATGCTCTTGAAGCATTAAAAACCTTGAGGTTTCACTTCAAACTTCACAAACTTTTTGAAAAAAGTTTGACAAAAACTTTTGTGCGAAACTACGTTTCGCTGGTTTTACTGCTATTTCTCCGTCGAACTCACGTT
>CATJCJ010000564.1 GCA_949738935.1 uncultured Eubacteriales bacterium
CCACCGCTCGTATAAAAATTAGTTTCAATACCATATATCATATTATCAGTTTTTACAACAAAGTCAAAACGCTTTTCAGATTTGCCCTGATTGGAAATAGCAGACAAATCAATTCCCCATTTTTCTGTAATCTGGTAAATATACATTTCTTTGAAATAATTTTTATCTTTAATAAATCCTGCCTTTTTAATAAAACCCTCAACTAAATTTTCCATAAGATGACCGCCGCGATTTTTTCTTCCGTTTGAGTCAAGCCCTGTTTCAACACCCGTTGCATAATCAACAAGATTACTTATAATATGATTTTGTATTAAATCAAATAATCCTGTTTTACGCATAAATACTTTATATTGGTCAATCGAAAGATTTAGATTCTTGAAATTATATTTAAAAGCGCCATCTTCATCAATAGCATATATTTCATTTGTTCTAACTGCTAAAAGTAAGGGTATACATTTTATTATTTTAGGATATTCAGCGATCAATTTTTCAAAATCAGCTTCGATGTTTTTTGAACCTATCAGAGAATTAAGTATGTTAAGTTCAATTTTTATATTATCCACATTATTGTGTACTTTCTCAAAATCAATATAATACCCATAATCAGCTATACTATCACGAAAACCTGCTAACCAAACGTTAAAATCTCTTGTCATAACAATCTCCTTAAAAATTTGAAATTAAAAGTTCTTTAATTTTGCCTCTTTCCTCACTTTTACAGTTAATCATACGTGCTGCCTCAATTCTTTTAATTTTATATGAGGAATAAATATCATCAAAAAAGTTATCAAAAATATTAACATTTTTCGGATCTGAATTACTGACGAGAACTTTTGCTCCTTTATAAGTCATTTCACTAACAAAATGAGCAAGAGCAATCTGTTCATTATCATTAAACGAATTTTCTGTATAAGCTGTAAAATTTGAAGTTTCCGTTAGAGGTCTATATGGAGGATCAAAATATACAAAAGTATGTTCATCAATAAAATCAGCCGACTTTTTATAATCACCACAAACGATATTTACATTTTTTAATTTTTCCGATACTAAGCGAAGATTTATTTCATCACATATAAGAGGATTTTTATAGGTGCCCATAGGTACATTAAATAAACCTTTTCTATTTACACGAAACAAGCCATTAAAACAAGTTTTATTCAAAAAAATCATAAGTGAAGCTTTCTCTATATTTACAGTTTCATCGCCATTAATTTTTAAATAATTAAAATGTTCCCTTTTTTCAAAATAATACTTTTTTCGAAATTCTGTTTCAAGCGGAATATATTCTGACTGATAGCCAGACAAGAAATTAATAAGCTCGTCAATTTTATCTCGAATAATATAGTAAGTATTAATAAGTTCAATATTTATATCACTAATATAGACTTCTTTTAAACTATATTTATTTAAAATATCAAACAGTACCGCTCCTCCTCCGACAAAAGGTTCTGCATATTTTGTTATAGCTTTGCTGTCAAAAGGATAGTATTTTCCAATTTCCTTTAAAATCTGACCTTTTCCTCCTGCCCATTTCAAAAAAGGTTTTATAGTTTTATCATCATTTGTTGTATACTTTTTACTTCTTGCATCAGCAGGCTTTTTTGCAGATACAGGAATAATCCACATATTACCAACCATAGCCGCATCTGTTATTCTGTTTTCAGAACAAAGAACAGCAACACGCCGTTGTGATATTCCCCATTTATTAGCCGCTTCTTTTGCAGACATAAATTCCATACAAACACTCCTCACTTATTATAATTAATATTATATTCCAAACTTCGAATAAAAGCAATATCATTTGTTTAATTTCTTCAAATATTGCGAAAATAAACATACTCTCGGAAATTCTCTTCCTTTTCCGAGAGTATCTTCCTTTATAAATTTAACTTTTCTTACATCATTACCTTTCCAAACTATACTTATACATTCCAAGGTTATTTTTTTCTTTGCCCGCCTGTTTTTCAGTAAGTATACTTTCGGCAGTTGCTTTTATATTCTCGCAAGATGATATTTTTACCTTTACTTTATTATTTCTTGCAATTATATTGCTTTTAAGTTTTTCAAGCCTTTCAATTTCAATATTTAACTCTGTTGATTGAGGAATTGTACCATCTGCATTTCTGGAACAGTTGAGTATTGTCATTGCGTTATTATATCTATCAAGTTCAGTTTTATGTTCTGATATATACTGCTCTTTTTCTGGTAATGATTTGATTTTCAAATATTCAGAATAATAAGGCTTATATTGCCAATATTGTCTAAGTGCCTTTAATATAGATTTCTTTTCCTCAATCTGAATATCAATATTTGTAATATTTTTATCGTTAATATCTTCTTGTTTTCTTAATTTTTCAATTTCTAATATAAGTTCATCATAGCTTTTTATACCGTTTTTGTGAAGATAATTGAGCACACTAATTTCTATATTCACATTTTGGCTTTCAATATATCTGTTTTTATAGTCGGTATTTGATTCAATAATCTTTTTAACAGAGCCATTGATTATAAAATCCTTAGTTTCAAGATATTTTTCATAATCATAAAATCTTAGTTTAATCATATTTTCGCTATACTCTAAACCAAGACTTTCAACTCTTATAAATCTTTGCCCTGTTATATGCCTGAAAGCAAGATGTTTACCAAATTTAATTTCATAATCTTCTGATTTTAAATATTCTAAAAATTCATCATAACTTTTTGCTGTTTTTAAGGCTTCATCTATACAGTAACGAAGTCTTTTTCTGTATGACATTTTTACAATTTTATCATCGTAAATATGAAATTTTTTGTTTGAGATATTCTTGCCGCTTATAATTCTTCTTTTAAGATTAATTTCTGTATATGCTGTTCCGAGAGTTCTTGTATTTATAAAATTTTTACTGTTTTTATCTTTAAAATAAAGGTATTTGCCTCTCTTTATTTCGTAACCTTGCGACTGCATAAATCCAAGAAAATTCTCAAAATCGGAACATTCATTTACAGCCTTATCAATATTTTCTTTTAGCCTTTCTCTGATATTTTGCTGTTCGGGTTCTATTACTGATAATCCATTTTCTCTGCAAAGGTTATCGCTTTCATCACGCAATTTTTTAAGACTTTTCAAATTGCTGTGAATTTTTTTATGCTTTACCATATCGACAGAATTGCAAACTATATGATTGTGAATATGCCCACGGTCAATATGTGTCGCTATTACATACTGATGATTGGGATAAAACCTTTTCATAAGTTCTCTGCCGATTTCAAGAGCCTTTTGCGGTGTAATATTATCTTCCGGCGAAAAAGACTGACAAATATGATGAGCGATATTATTTCCTTTTTTGATAGCAAAAGAACGCACATCTTCAAATTGAATAGCTGTATTTTCCGTATCACACATATATGAGGAAATGAGTATTTTTCCATCTGTTTTCAAGTCATTCTGTATATAGTCAATCAACTGATTCAAATGACTTCCCGTTTTAACTGGGATTATTTTAGTGTAAGCCATTTAATAAGCACCTCGCCTGACTTTTAATAATTTTGTATGCGTGTCGTTTATAAATTTTTGAATAGCTGAAATTTTCTCTTTTATTTCCTCTATATCATTCTTGTAAATATTATTTGTTTCATTTGCGATTTTGGCAATCTGATTTACATTTACGCCAAGCTTGTTTATCTCCTCAGCAAATTTTAAAATAGGTGAAGTGTCAACATAATATATATTGCAATTTATAGCGGCTTCATATATAAAATCCGCATAACTTCCAAGCTGAGATTTCTCTTTTTTATATTTTATATATTCGTATTCCTTTTCTGTAAATCTTACAATAAGCTGTTTATTTCTTTTTCTGTTTTCCATAAAAATCAGCTCCTTGTCGATAATATTTTTGATTTTCAAAACGGGGGCTTGGGGGATTTTTCACCAAATGGGTTTTAGGGTATGAACCCTAACAAGCGTAAGAGGCGGCTATCCTCTTGCTATGCTTGCACAATAGCAAAACCCCTGTTTTGTTCGCTAATTTTTCCATAAAAAATATAAAAAGCAGTCTGTCAAAAAAAGAGAAACTTAATCTGTCAAAAAAGAAAAATTTTAAATTTCATCAATAAATTTTTTCAAGGCTGCAACTTTGCATTATTATATAATTTTTGCAGCCTTGAAATTTTATTTCGATAAAACCGCTTGTTTGAGCGAAAAATAATAACAATTAAAATTTTGCCTTAAATCATTTTTGCAGTCTTGAATTACAAATACCAAATCCAACCGTCTTTAGCTTTTTTAGATTTTACATCTATTAAAGATTTTGCGCTTCTCAATGTTCTTTCTGAAATTCCTCTTTCTTTTGCAATTTTCATTATTTCGTTTTGAAATTTTTCACCATCTGCTAAAAATTCTTTTAAAAAATTTTCAGCGGCAGTTTTCTTTGAAATTTTAATATCTGAAGCGCCGTTTAAGAGTTTATCGGGAGTAACATCTGTTTCACCAAGCCATTCAAAGTTTTTCTCTCCGCCTATTTTAAAAGCTAAGCCTTTTGATTCTTCTGCAAGAGAATTTTTTGTCTGACATAATACTCTTATTTTAGGATTATCTTTTAATCTGCCAACAAGCAAAACGCTTCTTGCCGATGCTTAAAAATCTATTGAACCAAGACCTCTGTATGAAGCTTTTCCACCTTGAATGCATTTATTAAGATGACCTATTAGAATTATCGCACAGCTATATTTCTCAGCTAAATTTGCAAGTTTTTTCATTACAGGTCTTATCTCGTTTGCTCTGTGCATATCAACATCAGTTCCAAGAAAACCTTGAATCGGGTCAAGAACAAGAAGTTTTATATTTTTTGCAGATATTGTTTCTTCGATTCTTATATCTGTCATTGTAAGAGTTACATTATCATCAATAATTGTATGAACCCTCGAACAATCTGCACCTGATTTTATTAACCTTGGTTTTATTGTATCCGAAAGACCATCTTCACAAGTCTGATAAACAACATTCATAGGTTCAAATGATTTACAGCCATCAATTATAGGCTGACCATTTGTAAGACGAGCAATAATCTCTAAAACAAGTGTTGTTTTTCCTTCACCTGGGTCACCTTGTATTATTGTGACTTTGCCAAAAGGAATATAAGGATAAAAAAGCCATTTTATATTTTCAGTTTCAATTTTATCAAATGACAAAACATCTAAATCGGGATTGAAAACTGTTTGCTTTTCTGTTATAATATTTTTGTTGTTAGACTGTTCCAATGGATTGCAACTCTGGACAATTTGTTTTTCCTTAGGAACGGTCTTTTCTTTTTTGCCCGCCATTTTTTTATTCCTCTCTTTCATTAATACCAATTAAGTCGTATATTGAACAGTTAAGAACTCTTGAAATATCATAAGCTATGATAAGAGAAAGTGTTTTTGTGCCACGTTCGACTTGGCTTATAAAAGATTGATTTACATTAATTGCTTGAGCAAGCTCACACTGAGAAAAATTATTTTTTTTACGCAAAACTTTTAAATTTTCTGATATATTCATTTTCCTCACCTCCTTGACATTGTTCGTAAAAAAGTGTAAAATAATAATAACAAAATCGTAAATTATTATAAGATATAATTACAGCGATAAAGTTATAAGTAATTTACTTACTAATATTATAACTTAAATACGAAATAAAAGCAATATAAAATTCGTATTTAAGTTAATATCGTGAAATTGTTAAAAGAAAGGTTTTATTTGTATGGTTAATTTAGATAATTTGTTTAAAAAAATTTCTTCAATGGGTTTAACAGTAAAAAAGGTATCTCAAGACACAGGGATTTCTTCAGGAAATATAAGCGATTGGAAAAACGGAAGAAGTTTTCCATCTGCTTTAAAATTGATTGACCTTGCAGATTATTTGGATTGTTCGACAGATTTTCTTCTTGGAAGAACAGAAACTGAAAAAGTTATAAATTTGCCTAATGAGATAGCAGATGAAATAGTAAGTAGATTTAATGAAGAGGAAGAAGAGTTTATATCAGAAAAAGATATTATAAAGCATCCTATAAAAAAAGCGGCAAAAATATATTCTGTAAATGCTGATGATTATAATAAGGTTATTCGTATATATAATAGAGTTGTTGAAAAATATGGTAAGGAACAAATATTTATATCAAAAAAAGAATATGTTGAATTATTTGAGTTTCAAGATGGTATTATGGAACGATATGTGATAAATCCGCTCATTAAGTCTGAAAACGGTTTTTATACTCTTAGCCAAAAAGACTATAATATGTTTCTTGAAATATATAAACTTTATGTAGAAAGCTTCATATGACGTGAAAAAGTAAATTTCCTTAATTATTTTAAGTAGTACGGTTACAAGCCTTTTATATATAACATAAAGATTGATTTTTTTGCTTATTGATTTGAAATTCCAAAAATATATTAAAACGAGGAGAATTAGTATTATGACTTATGATGATTTAATATTTAAAATTCCACAAGAATCTGATACTTATAGGGAAGATTCACAATTTGTTATTGATAAAATTATATCTATTTTAGACAATCGAAAAAAATGCAATGATAATAAGATAATAATTAATACAAATCTAAAGTTGGGACTTCCTCTTGAAAATATCAATAAAATAGCTGGTCCAATGATAGAAGCTTGGGCAGGGGAGGTGTTTGCAGGTATTCGAGATAACATTGATAATGAATATTGTTTAATAAATGTAGAAGCTCAAGAACGTTTAGGTATGGCTGATATTGTATTACAATTTAAAAAAATGGATAAAGTATTAACA
>CATJCJ010000565.1 GCA_949738935.1 uncultured Eubacteriales bacterium
ATTGCAAAGTTGAATAAAAATATCTAAATTAGGCTTATTATTATTTTTCTCATATTCAGATATAGTTGAGTTACCATATCCAATTAATCCACCCAATTTTCCTTGAGTAAATCCGATCTGCTCTCTCGCTGCCTTTAATCGTTCGCCAAAACTCATATTTTCACCTCATCTGTTAATACTCATATAATACACAATATATTGATGATTGTCCATATGAAATGAAGTTTTGTGTTGCGTTTTCATTTAATATGATATATAATTAACATGTTTCATTTTATATGAATATCAGGTATAAGTTGCAACCTGAAATGAAAGGACTATATAAACACACGTTCCTATTGTTGTAATTGACAAATAATGGTAGAATTGAGGAGGTAACGGAGGATATGGGTATGCTGAAGTCGATTAGTTTGGAAAATTATAAGTGTTTTGAAAAATTAAAAGTTGATGATAAAGAAGAAATGGAGATAGCGCCACTTACTGTTCTATGTGGTGTTAATAGTAGCGGAAAGAGTTCTATTATTAACAGCTTGCTATTACAAAAACAAAGCTATGAAGATAATTCGATATCAAATAATATGAAGTTTAATGGAGAATATACTAAGGCAGGTCGCTTTAAAGATGTGTCTTTAAAACGTAACGATAATTTAATTACTTTCCTAACTTCATATGTTTTAAACAAACCAAAAAAATACCAGCCTGGAGTAAAAAAACAAAGTAAATATGATATCACGGCATGGAAGAATTTGTTAAAAATATATTCTCATTATAATGTCAACAAATTTGATGTTTCATCATCTATAACTTTAGAACAATATGATGAAGAAAATTATGTAAATGATAATATTTTATCTGCTCAGATTATAAAAATAAAAATTTTATACAATAATGCACATGAACTTATTTCTTCAATCACATTAAAAAAAATGAAAAATCAGTCAAATCAGTATACAATTATTTTAGATAAGATACCTGACAGTGATACTGGAGAAATAATAGAACATGTAGAGTTATATAATTCTACATGCTATTTTGAAAATTTTAACCTTGTAAATGCCTACTCTGTAGATATCCGTCCAAGCAACACTCATGTAAGTGGACTTCTCGCGAGTGTATATCTAATATTTAAAATGATTGCATTACAATTTAAAAACATTCATTATTTGACCCCTTTACGTGGTTATCCAAAAAGGAATTATATTTTGGATTATGAAACAGATGATGTTGGACTTAGTGGCGAGTTTACACCATATATTATGCATAAATATAATAAAGAATGGATGGATGGATTTTTGCCACCTCAAAATGATATTATTAATAAAAGTAAGACAAAATATAAATTCAATGTATGCGTTCAAAAATGGATGGAATATTTACATTTCGGTGAATATACATTAAAAAATGCATTAGAAACAATACAGTTAAATATAACGGACTATAATATTTCAAACGTAGGTTTTGGAATAAGTCAAGTTTTACCTATAATAGTTAGTGGTCTTATTAAGTATGAAAATGAATTACTTTTACTAGAGCAACCAGAAATTCATTTACATCCTACGGCTCAGATGTGTATGGCAGATTTTCTTGTCTCAATGGCTTTAAATGGCAAAGGCGTTATTGTAGAAACTCATAGTGATCATATTATTAACCGAATAGTACGCCGAATGATGGAGAATGAGTTGATAAACAAAAAGATAAAAATATATTTTGTTGATCAAAATAATGATGGAATTTCTACTATTGAAAATATTATAGTCGATCCAATTAGAGGTGTATTAACTGAAAACGAAAATTTTTTCACACAATTTGCAAGCGAAACTGAGAAAATAGTACGAGTTGGCTTTACAAATAAACTTAAGGAAAATCACAATGGCTAAGTTACTTTTAGATGAAATATTTTTTATTAGAGATAATGAAGATCACTATATTGATGAAGTAGTAGAATTTATATCTAAATATTTTATTGATGATATAGTATTCTTTCATCCATATTGTAATCCAGGTAATCTTTGGATGCTAAAAAATGAAATAGCTTCTATAGAAAAAAAAGTAATGAAAAAAGGAAAAGTCTATCTTTGTGATTTAAACTTAGTTGAGAATATAGATATACAAGGCTATAGTTTCAATAAAAAATATTGTGACGATTTTATAAAGAAAATTAAGTATATATGTAATACATTTGACGATGTAATTATTTTCAATGCACCTGAAAATCACTCTATGGAAGAGATTCAACCTTTTGAACACGTATACTTAATAAATCACATAAAAAAGGAACTTGATTCCAATATAGCTCTTTTTATTATTAATAGATTATTTATGACAAATATTATTGAACCAACTACAGACTCTCCTTTACCAAATACAGATTTATGTAATGAATATAAGGGGCTCCAAGATGAATTAATACAAGGAAAGAGCGTATCCGAAAGAATTCCAATATTTTTACAAGTTGGCAAAGAAGTTTTGCATCGAAATACTTATAAACATAATGAGAACCTATCTGCAATAAATACAACAGATAGAAAAATAAGAGACATTTATCAAAAACATGATTCTTCTATCTATGGGAGCATTGATTCAGAAAGTGGTTCTATAGAAATATGTGACCATAATGGACACCATATAGACGAATATGGTTTTGATAATAAGAAACATAATAAGCATGATTCAACAGGTAAACATGATATAAAGCTACATAGATAAAGACACCAAACTGGGTGTCTTTTTCATTACTGCTCTTCTATTCTCTATGTTAATTTTGAAAGGATGTGATAATAAAAAAGTTACCACTCATAACCACAATTTTTACATTTAAACTGGCTTCGTGCTGTTTTA
>CATJCJ010000566.1 GCA_949738935.1 uncultured Eubacteriales bacterium
CAGCTTAATAAAAGTAAAAAACTGTTACTTGACTTTTGATTAAAAAAGTGTTATTATAATGGCACAAAAGGCAGTCAACTCCACAGGAGTGGCTTCCACTTCAAGGTAGTTTAATTAAAAATAACCACCGAGCTTGGTAGGCAGGGGTGGTTATTTTTTTGTGCCCAGGTAAATAGTCACCATAAGCGTTAAAAACTCAATCAATAAAGATAAAATTTCGTAAATGCTCATAACGTCCACCTCCTTTCGGAAGTGGAAACCAAACCCCCGCAGACTGACTGCCCAATTTCATTATAGCATTTTTTGCTTATTTGTCAATTAAAATTATTTTTTTCGACAACACCATATTGGTTTAAATTTTATACTAATATGGCACTAATCTTAAACTGTTTTTTTTGTTTGAATTTATTTCAAATATACAAACTCTTATTTTTAATATTATTAAAATTATTGCCTATTCGGTAATTTCTTTTACTAGTATAGAAAATAGAATGCCAGTTACAAGACTATCATTTAGGGCTCTATGCGACCCCGAAAAAGGAATTCCCGTATGTTCACATAGAGTTTCTAGCTTATAATTTTCAACTTTATTTAAGTTATCTACATATTTGTACTTATAGCTAATAAATACAATCTAATTATACACCGAAAGAAAGGAAGTGACAATAATGGATATAGGGGAAACCATCAAAAATTTAAGAACTAAAAATAATCTTACTCAATCTGAGCTGGCTGAAAAAATAGGAATCGCAAGAGCGTCCCTCTGTCAGATTGAAAGAGGGACAAGAACAATATCATTACCGCTTGGGAAACAGATAGCTGATGTGTTCGGCTGTACTGTTGATGATTTGATTATGAATAAAGCAAGTGGCGGGAAAATTTGAAATTGAAAGAAGAAAGCGCACAAAAAAACGGTGGCAGTGAGTGTGGAGAAAGATGAGAAGAGAGCAAACAAGTATTTAGTATAAGGGAGAAATATGATAATTATACTTTTATTTGGAATTTTTAATTTACTATTAGTCAAAAGGCAAAGTAATGAAAAACTTATTACATTTCACCTTTTGACTGGTATAAATTGTATTAGCTTATATTTAGGATACATA
>CATJCJ010000567.1 GCA_949738935.1 uncultured Eubacteriales bacterium
CAGATACAAAGAAATGTCCATTATCTTGGCTCATTCATCTGAGATATATAACTAAAAATCCTTGAAAAATAAGGAAAAAAGACTTGACTAAATAGGGAGAGGAAAATGGAAACATTGAGGATATACATAATTGATGATGATATACGAAGGTATAAGATAATGGCAACATATTTCGAGGCAGTAAAAGCAGATATTTCATCGGAAAAGACCCAGACCCATGAGGGGTTTACAGAACTTTTGAAGAAGTTGGGCATTGAGAAAATTGATTTATATCATATAAGGGGAAAAGCTACCCCCAGTGATGATTCAGATTTTTTAGATTATTCTTATGATGAAGATTTTGAGAATGATATAAAAAAAATATTGGACGATAATTCACCGCGTTTTTTCCTTTTGGATTTGGCTTTAAATAAGCAAGAACGTGATATATTCAGCAGAAATGAAAATATGTTGGTTCCATATGTAGCTAGACAAATTGTGGATCTAATTGGACAACAGAGTTCACGGAAGGAGCTTATTGTTGTTAATACAAGATGTACAAATCTTTCAAGACGTTTGGAAAAGGTTTTGGATATAAAAAGCTCGGTGAAGAAAAGGTTATATGTAAAAATAATTTCAGCGAATATATTTGCACCAACGTATGTGCGTGAACAGAAGGATATTATACTTGGTGCAACTGTAAAAGATTTTTTAGAGGAGTTAAAGAAGGAAAATGGATGATAATCTAAAAATGTATTGGGAACAACAACATTATATGGATTTTTTAAAAAGAAAGATTTATAAGACGATAAAACATGATGGGAGTAAGTTGTGTGACTGCTATCATTATACAACATTGCCTACTTTTTGGAGTTTATGTGATTCTGATTTGATGTATGCAAGACATGTGCGATTTTCAAATGATAGTGAAGAATATGAATTAGGTGAAAAAATTGTTAACAATATTTTGGGATATAAAAATGAGGAAGACCAGGATTTTTATATGATATGTTTTTGTGAAAAGAAAAATTTGCTGAGTCAATGGAGAGAATATGCAAAAGAAGGAGTGTGTCTTGGATTTAATCTTGATGATGAAGAGTATTATACAATTCGATGCAATGAAAAAACTCAAATAATCAATGAAAAGAGTAAAAAATATAAAGAATTTAAAGAGTATGCAATACCAGATGAGGGATGGTGTAGCGGTGAGCAATGTTCTTATGCATATGCGAAACCTTTAAAAGTGTTTTATACTGGAAAACGTGATAAAAAAATAAAGAAATTGTATGAAGAAATAAAGAAAATGCTAAGCAATGAAGGGGAGATTCCGAAAGATAGGTATATGCACTGTATGATTCCATATATAAAAAATAAGAGTTTTAAGGAAGAAGCAGAGGCAAGACTTATTTTTCAGGTAAAGAAAGACAATCAACGGTATCAAGTTCATTATTTGAAAGAAGACGGGCTGCAAAAGCCATATATAAAAGTGGAATTCGGAAAAATAGAGGAAAAGAGAGGTGACAAATGTAAAATAATTTTGGATCATATTGAGGATCTATATTCCGTAATAGAAAATCATAAGGAAGAAATTCAGAGTACTTTAGATATTCAAATTGAATATGAATCAAGAAATAAGCATAATCAGCCGCAAATTATTATTGGCTGCTGTAAGAAACAGAAAGAAATATTTGACATAATTGATTATTGGGTGGAAACATGGAATTTTGAACATAAAGAAAAAAAAATTAGAGTTTGGTGTAAAGGTCATTTGCCTATTCGTGAAATTATGGTAGGACCCTGTGTAAACAAGAAAGAAGTGGAAGAGGGAATTGTACATTACATTCACAATATATATTGGCTCAAATATGTTGAAGTTAAGTGTAGCAACATACCATATCGTCAAAAGAGGATAGAACGGTAGAGACAGAGACAAGAAAGCCTGCATACCCCACTTTTGAGGGAGCAAGGCGAGCGAAAAAGTCTAGTGTTGTGAAAGGTGACGTAGGAGCCGCTCACAGTGCTTGAGTGCTTGCATCGGCGTAGTTGATTTTGAAAAAAATGTTGGAACTATTAGTGATTAATCAAATGCCTTTTGAATAAAGTAGCCGATTATGAAAAAGGAAAAGGTGCGAGAATATCAAGTCTTTGTAAAAGAATTGAAACAATTTTTGTATGAAAGAGATAAAGAGTTATTTATTGTACAGAGTGCAGTAAATAACTCTTTGTGTCATTACCTTGACACAAGCAGGGCATGCCTTCGGAAATCCGCTATCTTTATGACGTGGCGGGGAGGCTTGCCGAAAAAGAATACCCGGACGGGATGTACACCCAGTGGCATTATGACGGGTACGGACGGCTTATCATCCGTGACGGAATATTTTTATGACGGACGTGGGAACATGGTACGCGAGGAAACCGGTGGGGAACTGCTTCACGGATATGAGTACGGCGCCATGGGGCGGCTGTTAAGGGCGGGTACTGTCATGGAAACCTAGTTGTCTTTGTGGACCGGGACGGAAAAGCGGTACGATTATAAAATAAGAAAAAGAATTATCAGAGACAGTGGAAGTATGCCGTGGGGAAGGATTCGTTTTTTTAGTCCGTGAAAAGGATATTTATGACAATGACGCGCATTTTACAGAGAAAGGTTATGAAATGGTGGGCAGTGAAGCCATAAATGAAATGTTTAATGTTTTTCAGTTGGTGTATATTGAATATGCCAGATAAAGCGGAATATAAGGATATGCAGAAATAAGAAGTACATATTATGGGAGGACTTTATCAATAAAGGATTTTGAACAGTTTGATTATAACACTACTTATGAAGATATGGTTATGCATTTGGGGGAACCCAATGG
>CATJCJ010000568.1 GCA_949738935.1 uncultured Eubacteriales bacterium
AGATTATAAGTTATCTTGATGCTTGAATAATATTTGAAAAGCTGTTATATTAGTACGTATGAAACAGCAATGAAACATATTGGTATAAAATGTTTCCTCCAATGAATAGGTGGAAAACAAACCTAATAAATGTATCTTTTAATAGCAAGAATAAAGAGAAATATCAAAGAGAGCTATATGTGAACCGCCACCCTGATAAGACTATATAAATATTGATTATTATTTTTGAATATATTCTCCGGTAATTATTGATGATACTTTATGCTATCAATTTAAATTTCTTTATTCAATTAAATTTTAGAAAAGGGTCATTTATTTAACTTTGCAAAAATCATTTTATAAGTATTTATTAGGTATAAAGAGTTTGGCAGCTATTTTTTGAAGGGTACTATAGGGGTGTATGTTTTATAAAAGCACTGGAATAGTTGTTAACAGATTTAATAAACAAGGAAAAGTCTAATATTATTATGATATTTTACTGGTGTGAGTGATTTGAAATTGGAAATCAGGATTACAAAATAATGAATGCTTATATTTATCAAAAATCGGAACAATATTTTGCTTTTAATATTTGGAATATTGAATCAGCAAAAGCTGTGATTGATGCAGCAGCGCAGATGAAAAAAAATGTGATTTTACAAACCTCAACAGAAGCATTTGTCCAAATAAATAAAGAAGAAATGCGTTTGTTTGTGTCGAATTATGCTAAAAATAAAGGAATACAGGTTTATTTACATTTAGACCATTGCAAAAAGATAGACTTAATCAAAGAAGCGATAAATTATAAATGGGATTCGGTTATGATTGACGGATCGGAATTACCTCTTGAAGAAAATATCAGAATTACAAATAAAGTGTGTGATATTACGAGAGAATATGAGATTCCGGTAGAGGCAGAGATAGGACGGATACCCAGAGCTGAAGAGGGTATTCAGGCGATGAAAACCGGAGTAGCACGGCTTAAGGATGTGCAGACTTTTATAAATGCGACAAACGTTAATATGCTTGCTGTGGCAATTGGAACATCACATGGGATTTATCAGGGGATACCCGACTTACACTATGATCTGCTTGAAAGAGTAATGCAAATTGTAGAAGTTCCCCTTGTTATTCATGGTGGTTCAGGGATTACGGATGACATGCTTCGCCGACTTTTATCCTACAAAAATGTTAAAAAGATCAATATATCTACGGATGTTAAACAGGCATATCGTAATGGAATATATAAAAGTTTGCAAAATGGATATTTGGAAAAAGATGGATTTGATCCGCTAAAGGTAACGCATATAATTGATGACTCTATTGAGCATATGGTGAAAGAGAAATTGAGAATACTTGATAAAGATAAAAATAGGAGAGTGATAGAATGAAAACGATCCTGGTTTTGAATATGGGGATGAAAAGCATTCGAAGTATTATTTTCGATAGCGATGGAAATAAGCTTTCATCTGCATCGCTTCCAATTGAAACTTCCTTGTCAGATGAATGTGTAACACAGAATCCCTATGAATGGTGGGAAAAAGGTAAGAATGTGATCAGAGAAACTGTTACAGATATAGGGGGGATAAAGATAGATTATTTGACGGTTACTACTTCTTCTTCCTGTCTGGTATATGTTGACAAAAAAGGAGATGCGTTAGGCCCGTGTATCATGGTGTCTGATAAAAGAGCAATCTATGAAAGTAATTTATTAAAAAACAATTCTTTTTTCGAAAAAATCAAGAAAAATGTAGGTTTAGACGCTGATCCTTACCTTATGCTTCCTAAGGCGATCTGGGTAAAGAATCATCAAAAGGAATTATTTAATAAAATATATAAATTTTTGGCGCCTAACGATTATCTGATTGCAAAGTTTACAAATTGTTATGTAACAGATTATATAAATGCACAAAAGTGGCATTATGATGTGGAAAAGAAAAAATATCCTGAGGATTTGCTGAAGGATATTGGAATTTCTGTTGAATTATTTCCAGAAGTTGTGTCTCCGGGTGACTATGTGGGAACTATTAGTGAGAAAGTGGCAGAGGAGACGGGACTGCATCAAAGTGTAAAAGTGATTGCGTCTACGTATGATGCGATCTGCTCTTTTGTTGGCAGTGGGGTTTTAAAAGAGGGAGAGGCCAGTGACGTTTCAGGCACCGTAACTGTTTTTAGGACAGTGGCTAACCGAAAGATAGAGGCAGGGATTACTAAAATACAGCAGATTCCATATTTTGAAGGAAATATGAATATTGTAGGTGGGTCAAATAATCTTGGCGGCGGGTTAATTGAATGGGTAAAACAATGTTATTACCAGAATGAAGCTTTCCCATATGAATTGATGGTAAAAGATGCGGGAGAAGCATCTTTAGGCGCGGGAGGCATTATTTTTTTACCATATTTATTGGGTGAGCGGGCACCACTGTGGGATTACAGTGCCAGGGGGGTCTTCTTTGGGCTGGAGCGTATGCATACCCGTAAGGAAATGACGAGGGCGGTTTTTGAAAGCACAGGTTTTATTGATCTTGATATGATAGCGGCCATTGGAGAAGCGGGAATAGAGGTAAATTCTATACGGTTGTCAGGAGGGCTGGCCAGACTGAATTTGATTTCACAAATTAAAGCGGACATAACAGGGCGCGAAATATCGGTTTTGTCTGAATTTGAAACTACGGCAACCGGAGCAGCAATGATTGCACTGTTCGGACAAAAGGTATATTCGTCTTTAGAAGAGGCCGTAGAACAATTTGTGAAAGTGAGGATGATTATTTGTCCTGAATATAAAAATTACTTGCAGTACCAGGAATTATATAAATTGTACAAGGAAACTTATCAGACTTTAAGACCTTTATTTCCCAGAAGAATGAAAGTAACTGAGAAACTTTATAGAAAAAAGAGAATTAAAATCGAGAATTTGTAGAGGGATACTATATGAAAGCGTATAGGCTAAATATTCCAACTAAAATTTATTTCGGCCGAAATATTTTAGAAGAAGCTTTGAAAGAACAACAGGAATTTGTGAGGGGAACAGTTTTAATTGTTACCAGTGGCCGCTCTCTGATTCGGCTGGGATATCTTAATGGGATTCAAAGTATACTTCAGGGAATGATGCATGTTAAGAAAGTAGTTGTTTTTAGTGAAGTAAGTGCTAATCCAAGGCTGTCGGAAGTCAAAATCGGAATCAATATCGGAAAAAAAGCGCATGCAGATATTATTATTGGATTAGGAGGAGGAAGCGCTTTAGACGCGGCGAAAGCAATTGCAGCTGGTATAGGACATGATGAAAATATAGAAGATTTTTTTTACGGACATAAGGAAGCAACTGAGAAAACTCTGCCTATTGTGGCGATCCCGACTACGGCGGGAACCGGAAGTGAGTTGAGTAAAGCAGCAATTCTGACAGATGATAAAAGAAAAGTAAAAGGTGGGATTAGAGGTGCGGCGCTTTATCCGGCAATTGCGATTGTGGATTCAGCTTTCACAGAAACTGTTCCAAAAAAAATTACTATGGAAACTGGATTCGATGTATTAGCACATGCAGTGGAAAGTTATATTTCAAAGGCATCTACTCCCTATACGGAAATGCAGTCGGAATATGTAATACATACTGTAGGAACATATCTTCCAAGATTAGCGCTAAATCTTGGAGATATAGAAGCAAGAGAAAAAATGAGTTTTGCCAGTATGATTATGGGAATTAACCTTGGAAATGCGAGTACATGTTTGCCGCATCGATTGCAATATCCGATAGGTGCGCATACAGATACAAGTCATGGATTAGGATTAGCGGCACTATTTTCCACATGGATGACTTATGAATATAAATATTCGAGGGATAAATTAAATAAGGTTATAAAGCTCCTTAAAAATGTCGATTGTCGAGGATATGTTGAAGCGATGGAGCTAATGAGTGAATTTATTAGAAGCTTGGGTTTGCCTGTTTCACTTCGTGAGATAGGCGTTACGGAATCTTTAATTGACAGGATAGTAAATGAGGTGACCGGAAACATACAAAATGATCCGGCAGCGCAAGAGAAAGATATTATAGATAAAATTTATCGAACAGCATTTTAAAGGAGAGGACATAAGATGCAGGCAATCATTATGGCAGCTGGTAAGGGAAGTCGGTTAGGGAGCCTGACAGATGGGAAACCGAAATCTTTTGTAGAAATAAAAAAGAAAAAGTTAATTGACTATAATCTGGATTTATTGCGGCATTATGGTGTAGATGAAATTATTATTGTTACGGGGTACCAATGTGAAGCCTTTGAAGAATTAACCAAAGGAATGAAAGATGTGTGTTTAATATATAATCCGTTTTACGAAATGGTGAATGTGCTCGGTTCATTTTATATGGGAATGGAAAAATTACATGATGATTTTGTTTATCTTCATGCGGATACCTTATGTGAACCGGTAATTTTTGAAAAATTGATTTGTCTTGAGGCGGAGGTAGATGCAATACTCCCAGTAGAATATGGGCCGTGTAACGAAGAGGCTATGAAATTTAGAACTGAGAATGGTAAGCTTGTTGAGCTTACAAAGCAGATGCATGTAGACCAGGCCGAGGGTGAGTTTATTGGTATAGCTTCCTTTCGTAAGCGTATTATACCGGCTCTGCGTGCGAAAACAAAACAGTTGATGAAGGAGAAAGAGTTTGCTGCTTATTTTGAGAGCGCAATTCAGAGGTTAATTGATGAAGAGGACTTTAGAATTGAAACAGTTCCTACAGCAGGCGCTTTCTGGGCTGAAATAGACTTCGTGGAGGATTATAAAGCGGCAGCAGCGGCAATACCGGAAAGCTTAATAAATTTAAAGGTATAAATGAAAAGGAAGAAGTATAGCAGTATGGGTTGCGAACAAAGAAGTGATATATCAGAGACACTATATATTGCAAAACGTAAAATGAAAGCTTTCATACATGGACTTGTATATTATGCCTGTCGTATATTCCCAATTGATCAGCAAAAGGTTGTTATGTGGACATTTGAAGGTGGCGGAGGGTATGGATGCAGCCCTAAATATATAGCGGAAGAAATTTTAAAGAATAATCGCGCAGGGAAAACAAATTATAAAATAGTTTGGCTCTTAAATGATATAGATAAAGAGTTCCCAAGGGAAATTAAGAAAGTAAAGAATACCGCTTGGAGCAGGGCATATCAGTTGTCCACTGCAGGCGTTTGGATTAGTAATACCAGGACCTTTTATGGAGCTCGGAAAAGAAAAAAACAATGTTATATTCAGACTTGGCATGCGACAATATGTATTAAGCCGATTGGAAAATATCGTGGCGATTTATTTCCTAAGATGGCCTATTTGGTCAGCGCATACGATTCAAAGCTGATTGATTATGTTTTGTCAGGCTCTACTTGGTGTGATTATATGTATCGGGAAGGACTGATTTATGACGGAACAATTATTAAAACAGGAACCCCAAGATGTGATGTTTTATTTAATCAAAGAGATGAAAAATATCAACAAATGCGGAGGGAGTATGGACTTCCAAATGATGTAAAAATCATGCTGTATGCGCCGACATTTCGTGGTGGAAGTCAGAATAAAAATCGTAGCGTGAATACAGAGGAAACCACTGTAGATTTTGCAGCCCTTATTAATGCGTTGGAAAAACGATTCGGCGGCCGATGGTATATTTTTTTAAGGCTACATCCACAACTGGCGGCAAAAATGCAGGGAGTTAGAGTACGGCAGATTTCAGAACGGTTGATTGATGTAAGTCAGCGGCCGGATATGAATGAGATTATCGCAGGTGCGGATGCATTTCTGACGGACTATTCCAGTGCCATTTTTGAAAGCGCTATGATAGAACTGCCTGGTTTTATTTATGCAGATGACTTGGAGGAATATGTGGCGGACAGAGGCGATTTGTTTTTTGATATGTATAAGTTGCCATTTCCAGTAGCTCTTAATAACGATGAGTTAATAGGTAATATTATAAATTTTGATGCTGAAAAGTATAAAGAGGCTCTTTCATCGTTTATGGATGAAGTCGGTATATTTGAAGATGGAAAAGCGAGTGAGAGAGTGATGGAGTTGATAATGAAAGAGAATATAGATTATTCAGAAAATTTTTAGTTTGGTATAGATGAGGGGAATATTTAAATGTATATATTAACGAAACGTAAAATTATGGAAAACGCATGTAACAATAAAAAGTATTGTTTTGATATTGTGTTTGATTGGGAAGATATCTTGGCTGAAGGATTAAATATCGACATAGTGGCAAGGACAGATGCAGAATTTAGATTTGACGAAAGATGTAGAAAAATTTATCAAAAGGTACATATTCCTTTTTATAGGGTATTTAACTTGTTTGATAATAAAAAAAAAGGTACAGCCATTATGTTTGATGTAAGTACGAAAAGACAGGATGGAATCTATAATAGTAAAAAATATATACCATGCCTTATAGACTATTTTCTGGATGAGAGAGAATATTATTTGTTTTTAAAGGCATATTCACATAATAAAGTAATTTTGGTATCCAGTAAAGAGGTATATAATTATTTGCTAACAAAAAATTGTCCATTGAATATTTATCATTTCCCATTGTCATTACCAGATGATTTTAAGATTCCAGATAGAGTAGAGAAGAAATACGATTTAGTAATGTTTGCAAGACAAAATCCGCTATTGACAGAATATATTGATCAATATGAAAAAGAACATCCAGACTTTATATTAGTTCGAAGAAAATATGAAAATGGCCATTATGTATATTATATGTCATCTACAGGAGAAATTATTAGTATAGGAGATACGAGAGAAGAATATTTTAAGCTGGTTATGAGTTCTAAAATAGCCGTTTATACTACGCCAGGGATGGATGGCACACGTACAGATGCTAACGGTTGGAATCAAGTCACGCCGCATTTTTTGGAAGAGATAGCAGGAAGGTGTCATATTATAGCAAGATACCCTAAAAATGCGGATACAGACTGGTATGAGATGAATAAGATTTGTAAATGTGTAGAGTCATATGATGAATTTAAGTATCTTATGGATAAGTATAGAAAAGAAGAAGTTGATTATAAGAAATATACAGAATTCTTAGAAAAACATTATACGAGTCATCGGGTTGAGCTGTTAAAAAAAATATTAACTGAAAACAATATTTTATAAAGAGGAATGTTAAAGTGAAGTACTTGATCTTAGGAGCAGGACCTGCCGGGTTATCTTTTGCATATCGATTATTCCAAATGGGTGAAATGGATTTTTTAATCTTAGAAAAAGAAAATGAGGCTGGAGGATTGTGTAGGAGTAAGGAGATTGATAATGGCCCCTTGGATGTGGGGGGAGGGCATTTTATTGATGTAAAAGATCAAGAAGTACTTGAATTTTTGTTTGATGTAATGCCAAGAGAAGAGTGGAATTTATATAATCGTAATTCTCAAATATCAATACATGGTCAATTTATTAATAGTCCTATTGAGGCAAATATTTGGCAGCTTTCCATAGAAAAACAAATAGAGTATTTAAAAGAAATTGCAATTGCCGGGTGTAATTTGGGTGTACCAAAACCAGATAAATTTATAGAGTGGATTTATTGGAAATTAGGGAAAAAAATAGCTGAGGACTATATGGTTCCTTACAATCAAAAAATATTTTCAGAGAATTTGAATAGTTTAGGAACATATTGGCTTGAAAAACTACCAAATGTTTCATTTGAAGAAACATTAAGAAGCTGTTTAGAGAAAAAGGCATACGGAACCCAACCGGGACATGCACAATTTTTATATCCTAAAAAATATGGAAGTGGAGAAGTATGGCGGCGGATAGCAGATAGGATATCTGGTCATATTAATTATAATACGATAGTGAAGCATTTAGATATTCAAAAACATAGTGTAAATGGAGAATATGTAGCAGAAAAAATAATTTGTACGATTCCATGGAAAGAATTTAGGGAAATAAAGGGAATTAAATCAGAGTATTTAAATATGATTGAGAATTTAAAGTATAGTTCAGTGGTTGTAGAGTATAATCCAGAATGTTTATGTTCGAAAGCACATTGGATTTATTTTCCGGATTTAAATATACATTATCACAGAATTTTAAACCGAAGAGTATTTAGTAAAGGTAAAGGTTTTTGGACAGAAACAAATTTAAACAGGTATAAATATAGGAGCGATAAAAGAAGCTTTTTTAATAAGTATGCTTATCCATTGAATACTATTGATAAACCAATGATTATGAAAAAACTTTTAGATAAAATGGAGGAAAATAATATCATGGGATTGGGAAGATGGGGTGAATGGCAACATTATAATTCAGATGTAGTTGTTCATCGTGCAATTAATTTGGCAGATAAATGTGTGAGGGGGGGGGTAATACGATATAACTTTGCTGCTCCTGTAGAAATTGGGGTATGTGCGTGATGAAACAAGCATATTCTAATCCATTAATTTCAATAATTTTACCAATTTACAATACGGAATCATATTTAAAAAAATGTATTGAAAGTGTTCTAAATCAAAAATATGATAATTTGGAAATCATTTGTATTGATGATGGCTCTACAGACAATTCAGGATTAATTCTTGATGAATATGCAAGGAAGGACTTTAGGATTAAAGCATTACACAAGAAAAATGGTGGTGAAAGCAATGCTCGTAATACAGGGTTACAGATTATGTCAGGTCAATATATAGGATTTATAGATTGTGATGACTGGATTGAGCCGGATATGTATGAAACTCTTCTTACTAATATGATTGAAAAAAAAGTCGACATAGTTGCTTCAGCATGGTTTCGTGATATTGGAAGTGTAAGTGAAAAAATTTCTAATCGTTTGCCCGCCTCAAGCGAAGTTTTCGAGAGAGAAACGCTGCTCAATTACTTATATAAAAGAGACGATTATAGAGGGTTTGCTTATATGTGGGACAAGTTATATAAGCGGGAACTTTTTTACGATATTAATGGTAAATTAATATTATTTGATGAGGATTTAGCACTTGGAGGTGATGTTCTTTATCTTGCTAAGCTGGTTTTGAATGCTAAAAGAGCAATTTATATTGATAAGGCTTTTTACCATTATAACCAAAGAGATGCCTCAGGTTGTCATACACGAGATTTAAATAAACTTGAAGATTGGTTGGAAGCCTATAAAAGAGTGATTGCTTATATTCAAGAAAGGAATATAAAAACAGAAGCTATGCCATGGATAAAACGGTTTATGGCATATCATAGCAGTAATGTTGCAGAAAGCGCATATATGCAAGAATGTAGGGAAGTATTAATACGCTGTCAGAAAATTATGGAACAATATGAATCAGAGTATATATCTACAAACCAACAATATCCAGATAGAATTATTAGGTATAATAAGATATTAAAATATAAATTGTCAGGAGGGTTGGTTAATGAAGTGGAATAACAAAGGACATGAGTATGACGAAATGTACCAAAAAATGAAAGAAAAGAAAAATTTCTTTTTGTTTGGTGCAGGTGATTATGGAGAACAATTTTTAAGGTTATTTGAATCAGAGATTCAAATAACAGGGTATATAGATAATAGCCCTGATAAGCAGGGGACAAGGATTTTGGGAAAATACTGCTATTCTTTAAATGAGATTGAACTTAATTCTAATGAAGGAATTATTCTAACAATGTCTCAGCTTGCCAGGGTGAAGCCTATAGAGCAGTTAAATCAGATTGGGTACAAGAGAAACGTAGATTATTTCATTATAGAAGAATTTCTTTCTGTGTATCACGTATACAAAAATAATCTGGTATATTTTTCGAGCATATCCTTTTTGCCAAGCACAGCCTGTAATTTAAATTGCAAAAATTGTCTTAACTTTAATCCTTTTGCAAAATATTTTTATGTTCGAAATTGGCAAGATTTAGTTCATGATGTGGATTTGTTTTTTTCATGTGTGGATCATATAATGCTGTTTCATGTTAGCGGTGGGGAGCCTATGCTCTATGAGCATATAGGAGACTTAATTGAATACATTGATACGAATTATGGAGATAGAATTGATACATTAAGGACTGTGACAAATGGAACAGTTATACCTGATGAAAAGATTTTAGAAAAGTTGTCTAAATGTAATGTAGAGGTTACTGTGGATGACTATCGCAGTGCAGTGCCAAGGTTTAATGAATGTTTTGATAAATTGATTCGTAAACTTGAGGAATATCATATTAGATATTATATTAACAAAGTGGAGAAATGGATTGATTTAGCCCCAGAAAGAACAGATTACTCGAATAAAACTGAAGAACAGTTACAAAAACATAGAGAGAACTGTAATCAATCGTGGCAGGAATTGAGAGATGGTAAACTGTATAGCTGTAATTATGCTGCATATGCTACAGTTGCAGGGATTGCTGGAGAACAGGATTTAGAAGAGGTATATAACCTTGAAAATTTTACGTCAAGCAAGAAAAAGGAATTGGTAGAATTTCGGTTAGGATATATGACTAAAGGATATACGAATTTTTGTAAGAAGTGCAAGGGATTTACACAGGAGAATATGGAAGAAGTGGAGCCCGCTATTCAGATGTAAGAAGACCTGATATAAACAAAAACATCCATGAAGGGAATATAATATAGTTAGCAAATGTTTTAATATTTGTAGACACACGAGGGGAAAAATATGCAAAGCTTAAACGTAGAGAATATAGATAGCATAAGGGGGGATGAAAATAAAGGAATTTTTTTAACAAATAAAGAATGCAAGTTATTGTTTAGTCATAAAGATATTTTTATATTTGGAGCGGGTGTAGAGGGAGAAAATTTTTGGAAAGACTTATCTGAATGTATTAATATATTAGCATATATAGACAATAACAGATCGGGGGAAAGCTTTTTCTTTCATGGTAAGCCTATAATAAGTTTGGAACAATGTATGGATATGAGAAATAATAAACAGCCAATTGTTATTACAAGCTTTAGGTATGCTATAGATATTTATAAGCAATTGGAAAAAATGGGATTGCTGCCGGGGCATGATTTTTATATATGGGATGAAATATGCATATTTCATTATGATGATTTGACAAAAAAATATATTAAGTTTTTAAAGGAGGTATGGGGAAAATATAAAATAAAGAATGCTAAAGGTAAAATTATTATGCCTTTCTTCCATAACCATGAAGTATTGTGGACAACTATTTTGGCATATTGCTCTAACTATTTTGCAGATAAATATAATGCCGAAATAAATGCTTATTTTTGGTACAATTTGGATAATTCTAAAGCTTCAAAAGTGATCTGGGATATATATAAAGCCTTTAATGTAGAGTCTTTAATAGACAGTACAAAGTTAAATAAGATCCAGCAAGAAGAAGCAGATGGACTATGTGATTCAGTTTGGAACACCTTGTCGACATGGGAGGACTGGAAAAATATCACAATTTTTGGAATTAATTTTGGAACCAGCATTATAAGAGATTTGCTCCGTTTCCATGTGCCATGTTTTGAGCCTAAAGCAAAAAAAATGTATAAATTTTTAAAAGAAACAATACAAAATATTGTTTTTTGGTATCACTATATATCAGAAAATGATATTAAGGTTGTTTTATTGCTGGATGGGGTTTCAAGAGACGGCTATATTAGAGATATAGCAATTACTAAAGGGATTCCAGCATATATATTGTGTGCTGGTAGAATGGCCAAGGCAACATTAAATTATTGTGAGAGACCGAGTTATCCTTTCTTTAAAAAAATGTGGAGTGAATTAACACAAGAAGAACAGGAATACGGTATCAAATGGGCTAAGGACCGTATAAAAAAAAGGTTAGACGGTAAGCTGGAAGATGTGAATATTATTGACAGACCTAATTTTTCATTTGGAGAAGGAAAGAATGGCACACGTGTATTAAGTGACAGTGATAAAATTAAGATAATTATATGTCCGCATAGGTTTGAAGAGGATTGTTATCCATATGGGGAACAAATATTTGATAACAATTATTTTGAGTGGTTATGCCATCTTGGAGAGCTTTCTGAAAAAACTCCAGATTACGAATGGTATATAAAGCTACATCCTACTGCACAAGGAAGAGATACAATAATTATAGATATGCTGTTAGAGAGATTCCCTAAAATTACAAAACTTCCTATCCATGTATCCCCGGTTCAATTAAAAGAAGAAGGCGCTGGGTTTGCTCTTACTGTACACGGTACTATTGGGCATGAATATCCTGAAATTGGAATACAGGTAATTAATGCAGGCATTAATCCACATTGTGCATTTGATTTTAACTGGAATCCAAAGACAAAAGAGGAATATGACAACCTGATATTTAATCTGGACAAATTGGATAAGAAAGTAAATCAAGAAGAATTATATCAATTTTATAGTTTAAATTATTTGTTTTATGATTGGGAATATATACCCCATCATAAGTTGTTTGTTAATAATCCGCTATTAACTTTGAATAGACTTCAACTTGAAGCTAGTGGTAAGAAGGTGGGAACATGGCAGTACGAAGAATACATGAAAGAATGGACAATAGAAAAACATAAAAAAATTTTTATGCAGTTGGAAGAAATTTTTCGGAAACTAGATGAATGGAAACCTGACTTATTATATAAAAGGGAGAATTGTATGGGGAGTAAGCTAGATGAATAATGTAATTAAAATGGTTGTGTTAGACTTATAAAAAATACAAATGGGTAACATAGAAAGGTTTAATAAATGATTGGAAAATTTGACAAAGAAAAAAGCTTTGATTACGAGAACGGCTTTTATTTAACGACAGAGCCATATAGACTCGGAAATATTTTAGCTCATTATGAATTATATAAAAAAATATTAAATTTACCTGGCGATATAATAGAGCTTGGGGTGTTTAAAGGAGGATCATTAATACAATTTTCTACATTTAGAGAGCTACTAGAAAATGAGAGATCAAGAAAAATAGTAGGATTTGATATTTTTGGAGAATTTCCACTGGCGGAACAAGTAGAAAGCGACAGACTATTTGTCGATAAGTGGAATAAGCAGCATAAAGGTGAATTTTTATCCAAAGAAGATATATATATGAGTTTGGAGATTAAAGGCATACAAAATGTAGAATTAGTAGAAGGAGATATTTGTGAAACAATTGATGAGTATCTTGGGAATAATCCATATACAAGAATTGCTCTTCTACATATTGATACGGATATATACGAGCCGGCTAAAGTTGGGATGGAAAAATTATTTGACAGAGTAGTAAGAGGAGGAGTAATAATATTTGACGATTATGCAACGGTTGAAGGAGAAACAATAGCGATAGATGAATTTTTATTTGGTAAGGGATATATTATTCAAAAGTTCCCCTTTTCTCATAGGAAACCGTCATACGTTATAAAGAAATAGTTTGAGATAAAATGCCGCGTTGCTTGGGAGAGAAGGAGAAATGGAATATTTAAAACCTTGCTTAATTGCAGAAATTGGGTGTAATCATAAAGGAGACATGGAAATTGCTAAGGAACTTATTAAAGTAGCATCTATATATTGTAAAGCAGATGTGGTTAAGTTCCAAAAAAGATGTAATCATGAGTTATTAACAGTAGATCAATATAATGCGCCACATCCAAATCCAATTAATTCTTATGGAAAAACATATGGAGAGCATAGAGAATTTTTAGAATTTACAGTAGAACAACATAAGGAATTGAAAGAATATTGTGAACAGATGAACATTATTTACAGCACTTCTGTGTGGGACATTACATCTGCAAAAGAAATTACCAAATTGAACCCCCAATTTATTAAGATACCTTCAGCAAGTAATAACGAATACTTAATGTTAGAGTGGCTGTGTGATAATTATGGTGGGGAAATTCATGTCTCCTTGGGGATGACAACACATGAGGAGGAAGAAAGAATAGTACAATTATTTGAGAGAAAGAGACGAAATAAGGATGTGGTGTTATACATATGTACTTCTGGTTATCCGGTATCTTTTGAAGATGTTTGCCTATTAGAAATTAAGCGAATTGAAAATATGTATGGAAAAAGAGTTAAAAAGATTGGGTTTTCTGGTCATCATCTTGGCATCGCAATAGACATTGCGGCTTATACGTTAGGCGCTTCGGTTATAGAGCGGCATTATACATTAGATCGAACTTGGAAAGGAACAGATCATGCTGCTTCTTTGGAGCCGGAGGGAATTCGAAAGTTAAAACGAAATTTAGATGCAACGTATTCCGCTCTGCAGTATAAGGAGAAAGAAATTCTAGATATTGAAATTGCTCAGAGAGAAAAATTAAAATATAAAGAACATTCGAGGGAGGAATTATACAGTGAGAAAGTTAAATAAGATATTAATTTGGGGGGGGGGCAGTGGGGACGAAAAATTTATTACCCATTGATTATGCATGCTGAGGCAGAACCAATCGCTTACATTGATATTAATAGCGTTAATATGGGGGAAACAATATATGGAAAGAAATTAATTTTGCCTAATCAAATATTTGAGTATGAGTTTGACAATGTTGTAATAGCAGTAGCTTCTTCAATATTGCAAAAAGAGATACTTTTAACATTAAAAGAATTAGGAATTTCAGAAGACAAGATAATTAATATTGCCACGGATTGTGAATTTATGGATCTGTTTTCTGATCAAAGGACAAATTTTATTGAAGGATTTGCAAAATGGTTACATGATAATAATTTGGCAAATGGAAGCGTGGCGGAATGTGGAGTAAGTAAGGGAGATTGCGCAAGATTTATAAATAGAAGCTTTCCAGAACATAAATGCTATTTGTTTGATACATTTGATGGGTTTAATAAGAAAGATCTAGATATAGAAGATTCTTTGAAAAATCCTTTGTGGAAACGCAGTCGTTTTGATTCTGAAGGTAGTATTAAAACTTATAGAAATATTGATATAAGTTATGTTCTTTCCAGAATGCCATTTAAGGATAAAATTATTGTTAGAAAAGGTTTTTTCCCAGATACAGTAGAGGGGATAAAAGATGAATTTTGTTTTGTTAATTTAGACATGGATTTATACCAACCTATGTTAGAAGGACTGAGATTTTTTTATGATCGAGTTATAAAAGGTGGTGGTATACTGCTACATGATTATTACAATATGGATTTGGGAGTTAGGAAGGCAATTGAAGATTTTGAAACAGAGAGGGGAATAATATTAAAAAAAATACCTATAGGAGATAAGTGTAGTATATTTATTTTGAAGTAAAGTAAAGATATATTAGTTAGATTTGGAATAAGCTTTAAGAGGAAAAATAATGAATGTAGCTTTTATACCGGTTCGTGGGGGAAGTAAGTCCATACCATTAAAAAATATTCGTGAAATTGCAGGAAAACCGTTAGTATACTGGGTGGTTAAGGCAGCCAGTGATTGCCAGGATATAAATGTAATTTATGTGGCGACTGACAGTGATATGATTAAGGAAGTTGTAGAAAGTTTTGGCTTGAATAAAGTAGAAGTTATTGGAAGAAGTGCTTATACTGCATCAGATACTGCGTCTACGGAATTGGCTATGCTTGAATTTGCTGAACAATATCAATTTGATAATATTATTTTGATTCAGGCAACATCTCCATTGCTCACAGCTGACGATCTGTCTGGTGGGTTTATGGAATTTAAACGACAGAATACAGATAGTGTATTATCTGTTGTTAAGCAAAAACGTTTTTGCTGGGTAATGGATCAAGAAGGATTTGCTAAGCCTGATAACTATGATATTTTTCATAGACCGAGAAGACAGGAGTTTGACGGCTATTTGGTGGAAAATGGGGCATTTTATATAACAAGAAGAAGAAATCTTTTATCTTCCGGAAATCGTATATCGGGTAATATCCGTGTTTATGAAATGGAAGAAAGTACGTATTTCGAAATTGACGAGTTGAGTGACTGGACCATTATTGAAAGGCAATTGGAAGCTAGAATGAAAAGAGAGCGGTGTATTGTTCCAAAGATAAAGATGTTTTTGACAGATTGTGATGGGTGTTTGACAGACGGAGGAATGTATTATTCGGAAACCGGAGATGAATTGAAAAAATTTAGTACTTTGGATGGATTGGGATTCCGCATATTAAAAGAAAAAGGGATACTGACAGGTATAATTACAGGCGAAAAAAGAGTATTAAATAAACGAAGAGCTGAAAAGCTCAAATTAGATATTTATGAAGAAGGCATATCAGATAAACTTGCTACAGTAAAAATATTATGCGAGAAGGCTGGTGTAGAGTTGAGGAATGTAGCTTATGTTGGTGATGATATAAATGATCTTGAATTAATAAGAACTGTAGGTTTTGGCTGTAGCGTGGCTAATGGTATAGAAGAAGTAAAAAAGGCGGCAACATATGTGTCTCAAAAGAAAGGAGGACAAGGTGCCGTGAGGGAAATAATAGATATGATAGTTAATTGTGGGAGTTAAAGACAGAGTATAAAAAATTTGTTATAAGATGTCTTTAATTTATAGAAATATAGATTATAAATAAAGGTTTGGGAGAAAATGATAAAAGTTAGTGTTATAATACCAGTGTATAATGCGGAACGTTACTTAAAAGAATGCTTGGATAGTGTAATAAATCAAACATTAAGAGAACTTGAAGTAATATGCATTAACGATGGCTCAACAGATAATTCTTTAGATATAATTATGTTATATCAAAGAAACTATAATAATATAAAAATAATTTCACAGAATAATTATGGTGCAGCTGTTGCACGCAATAAAGGTATCGAAGAAGCACAAGGTGAATTTGTTACATTTATGGATTCAGATGATTTCTATCCCTCAAATGATATTTTGGAAGTATTATATAATAAAACTAAAGAGAGTCAGGTCGATATAGGAGGAGGGTCAATTTGCTATTTTGCAGAAGGGGCAGTTCATAATAGAGTATCAGAGGCAGATGCAGGAAGTATATTTGTAAAGGAACAAATACTGGAATATAAAGAGTACCAATATGCATATGGATTTACACGATTTATCTACAAAATAGATACGTTAAAGAGATATAATATAAGATTTCCGTTATATAAGTGTTTTGAAGATCCACCATTTATGGTGCACGCAATGATTGCAGCGAAAAAACTTTATTCAACTCCTAAAGAAGTATATTGTATAAGGAGAGGAGATAGAGAGAATAAATATATTAATGAAGCAGCATTGCTTGAGATTGCAAAAGGACTGCAGCACTTGCTTTGTATTTCATTAGAAAATAACTTGGTTCAGTTATATAGGCATACGACAAATATTATTTTTAAAAGTTATGCGATGCGTTTTTATGGACAAATTTTAAAAGGAAGTAACAAAATTGAAAATGAAATAGAAAAGATAAATAAATTGTTGGATAAAGGTGCAGAAAAGTTTAATGAACCTCTATGCAAATTGCTTCAAGATTACGATCTGGATAAATTAGTTGAAAAGAAGAATAAGGTATTACATGAATTTATAATGCAGATAGATAAATATGAATATATTATTATTTATGGTGCTGGTATAATAGGAAGGGAAACATACGATTATATTTGTAAAAATATAAAAAAGGATAGCTCTAAAATTAAATTTGCGGTTACGAATTTGAAAGATAATATGTCAACGGCAAGAGGGAAAAAAATTAGTGAGATAGACGATTTATTGGAATTAAGAAATTGCTCTTTTGTGGTTATAGCAGTACAGGACAAATATTATAATGAAATTTATTATAATCTGGAATTGAAAGGGTTCAAAAAAATTATAAAAATAGATCTCGAGGCATTGCGGTTATTGTCATAAAGGATTAGTTTTCTGCAAAGACACAAGTATATCCCAGAGGTAAATTTCCAATATCCCTTGACAGGGATACAAGGCATAGATATAGTTAAAGGGTAGGCGGGCTTAACACGCTTACCTTTTCTATTAATTTATTACAGAAAATCTAAATTTATATAAATTATTTTGCACACTCATATTTGAGAATGCGTTAGAAAGAATAATCGGTGAGGTACTTTAAATGAAATGGCAAAAAAGAGGACATGAATTTGATAAAGAAGCAAAAAAAATATTATCTGTTCCTAATATTATAGAAAAATGTTATATTTTCGGGGCAGGACTATTAGGGAAGACGCTACTAGTTCTTTTAAAGGCTTATAATTATGAAGTGAGTTTTATTGATAATAGTATAGATAAACAAGGGACAAAAGTAAAGGGAACGGATATCATTTCATTAGATAAGTATTTACAAAAGAAAGACGGTTTAATTGTAATTGCAGCATCAGCTGATAATACTGTGAGAATCGGTAAACAATTAGAGAGACATGTACTAAAACATGGAAAAGATTTTTTATTGTATGAAGAATTTATCAATTATATATTTCCGATTATTTCAGTATATGGTTTTAATAAGACATATGTGAGTCTTTCACAAATTTCTTTGACAGAACGTTGCTCTTTGAAATGTAAAAAATGTGCTCATGGATGTTATGCGGTAGATAATAAGACCTCTATAGATTTGACTTTAAATCAAGTGTATAAAAGCGCAGATTCATTTTTTTCTAAAGTAGATTTTGCGAGAGAATTTGTTTTGATAGGAGGGGAACCCTTACTATATAGGAATTTGGCACAGGCAATATCTTATGTTGGTGAAAGATATAGGGGACAAATCGGCATTTATAGTATTACAACAAACGGAACAATTGTGCCTGACGAGATAGTTATGGATGCTTGTAAAAAATATAATGTTTTAATTCGTATATCTAACTACTCGAGACAAATTTCGCGATTAAGGGAAAGGCATAAAGAGCTAATATCGGCATTAGAAAAAAATGGAGTTTCATATATTCTAGGTAAAGAAGAAACTCAATGGATGGATTATGGTTTTGAGTTTGTGAACAGGAGTGAAAACGAAGAAGAGCTTATAAAAGTGTTTGATGCATGTAAAACCCCATGTAGAGAAGTAAGAGAAAATAAATTTTATTATTGTGTTATGGCTCGAAGTGTATCGGATAATTTGGGCTATTACGTTGGGGAGAAGGATTATTTAGATTTAGAAAGGTTAGATTCATTAGAATATAAAAAGGAGCTATTGGAGTTTACATTGGGATATTCAGAAAAAGGTTATTTGGATATGTGTCACCACTGTAATGGACTAGAAGCAAAAAATTATCCGATTCCGGCAGCAGAGCAGATAAAATAAGAGGTAATTCATGAATAAGATAATTTTATATGGGGCTGGAAAACGTTGCAAAAATTTATGTAAAATATTGGTATCATTAAAGGCCAAGATTCCCGTTATTATTGATAGAAACTCTGATAAATGGGGTAAGGAAATAGAGGGATATAAAATTGAATCACCTGAGAAACTGAGGGAATTACAAGGCATAAACTGGTGCATTACTGTTGCGGATATTAATGAGGCACAAATTGTGCGAAAGGAGATGCAGAACATATATAATTATGAGCCTGAGAAAGAAGTACATTATAATAAACTTATTATTGAGATTTATCGTGAGAACTTAGAAATACAGCAGAGGATTTGGAAAAGAAATATAACAGAAAGTATTAAGAAAAACATAATATTTGCTTGTGGCAATGGACTTGGTTTAGGAGGTGTTGAGAGTTGGGTTATTGATATATGCCAGATATTAGTGAAAAATGATAAACAAAATATTTATATTCTGTCTAGGAAGGGAAGTCATGATATACCGGACATATTAGAACGATCCATTATATATGTTGATTTTGATTACAAAAATAAATTTTCTAAAAGAACAATTTTAGATTTAATTGAAGTTATTTTGAAAAAAATGCCTTGTAAAATCATTACAACTAATACAGATGAGATAATGCTGGCGGCGTATTTGGTGAAGCACTATTATCCAGAGATGATTGATATCATAGCAACAATTCATAATAGTAATGATGTAGTGTATCAAAATTATATGGATTTTAAAGAATGCCCGGATATGTTTATTGGGGTTAGCCAGGATATAAGGGTAAATATGCTTAAAACAGGGATAGCACCAGAAAAAATCTGCACAATGTGCATTCCATTTCCATGTGAAAAACAACTAGTTCGTACGTATACGGAAGATAATTTATTACCTATATGTATAGGCTATGCTGGTCGTATGGATGGATGGGAGCATTCCCAGAAACGAATGGATTTAATCTTAAAGCTTATTATTTTACTAGAAAAAAAGAAAATCTCATTTAAGGTGGAATTGGCAGGAGACGGACCAGCAAGGGAAAAAATGGAACAATTTATATATTCTAACAATTTGAATAGAAAGGTAAAGTTTTTAGGACGTTTAAAGCGTATAGAAATTCCTGCTTTTTGGAGACGTCAGGATATATGTATTAATCTTGCAGATTATGAGGGGAGAAGTATTAGCATTACGGAAGCAATGGGAAACGGAGCAGTTCCTATTGTAACAGCAACATCGGGCGTCAATGATGATGTTATAGATGGGCAAAATGGTTTTATTGTTTCTTTAGGTGATTACTGTACTATGGCAGAGAAAATAGAATATTTATCAAAACATCGGGAACAGCTATATGTAATGGGGAAGCAAGCCCATGCATCAATTTATCCAAAAAGCTCTATGGAATCGCATATAAATTTCTGGAACAAAGTTTTTAATAATAAATGAGTGTATAGAAGAAGGGAGTTTGCTAAGAGATGAAGAATAAGGTATATATTTTTGGCGCAGGGGAGAATGGCAAAGAGTTGGCGGCTCAACTGAATGTAAATGGAAAGGTAGAAATTGTTGCATATATTGATAACGATAAAAATAAGTGGGGGGAAAAATGGGGGGGGTAGAAATTATTAGTATAGATGAAGCTGTTTTAAGGGGAGCTCAAAATTGTGCAGTATTAGTATCGGTAGCTCAGAACAATCAGATAGTGGAACAGCTAAAAGAGAAAAAGTTTGAAAAGATATTTTTACTTGACAACTGGTTAAGGAAACGAAGATATTTCAGGCCAATTGTAATGGTTGAATCTGACTATAAAGATGCTTGCCCATTTAATCATTATACTTCACCATATCCAGATATAATAGAGATACATAAAAAGGAGAATGAGATATTTAACAAAGATAAAGAAATCTTGGACATTGATTTTAATATATGCAGACAGTTGGAATTAATAAAAAAGATGGAAGAATTTGAGTTGCCCGACTGGTCAGCGAGTAAAGGAAAAAATTTAGAATACAGATACAATTATGATAATAATTGGTTTTGTGAGAATAGTGCGAAAGCACTTTATTATATGGCTAGGATTTTAACCCCCAAAACTATTATTGAAGTGGGCTCAGGATATTCGACAGCGGCGATGTTGGATATCAATGAAAAATATTTCTCAAATAAAATTAAGATAATTTCTATTGAACCTAATGCAGAACGTTTGAAAAGCTTATTGCGACCTACAGATAATATAAAAATATATGAAAAGCCTTTACAGGAGATTGAAGTAAGTCTTTTTGAAGCATTAAATGAAAACGATATATTATTTATTGACTCTTCCCATATATCAAAGATTGATTCGGATGTCAATTATATATTTTTTGAAATTTTACCCAGATTAAAAAATGGAGTTTATATTCATTTTCATGATATATTTTATCCATTTATGTATTATAAAGAGTGGATTTATAAGGGATTAGCATATAATGAGATGTATATTTTAAGGGCATTTTTAATGAACAATAAGCAATATTCGATACAATTATTTGGCGAAATGTTATCTTTAAAATATAAAGATCTAATCCCGAAAACGCTATTGGAATGTGGAAACGGAAGTTTATGGATAAAAAAAAATTAGAACTAGGCAATTTATAAGATATAATTAGCAAGCATTAAGCTTAGGAGACATGGGAATATGCATATTTTATTTGTTACATATGAATTTGTAACTGAAAAAGGATTATGTGGAGGGTTAGCGCACTATTTAGCGAATATTTCTGAAATTATGGCAGCTCATGGTCATAAGATTACAATATTAGTAATGAATAATCATAATGATATCAAAGAATGGAAAAAAAACATTACGGTTGTATCTTTTGTGTATAATCATATTGAAAATGGGAAAAAATTAGGAGCTTACATTGAATATTTTACTAAAGTTAATATTTCAGAATGGTTAAATAAAAGTACTGCTATAAATCAGAAAATAAGAGAAATAGATAAAAAAGAAAAAATAGATATTGTTCAATATTGTGGTGATAATATGTCTGTTTGGTATCGAATTAAAAATATTCCTAGTGTAGTACGTTTGTCTAGCTTTGGACCATGGTTAAAGCACGCTTGTTTGCCAGATTCTAACATGAATAGTATGCAATGGCTAAATAGCTGGGAAAGCAGGCTACTTCTTTATTCTTTTTTAAAGGCAGATGCAGTATATAGCCCAAGCACATGTGTTGCTCAGATTGTTAATTCTAAATTATGCAAAAAGATTGATGTTATTGAATCGCCTTGTGTTATTGATGAAAGTACAGTATATATAATGGATCATACAAATAAGCTGTATCAACAAAAATATTTACTTTTTTTTGGTTCATTAAGTATTTTAAAGGGGATAAATGTTATTAGAGATTCTATACATGCTATTTTAAAAAAGTATCCACAAGTATTATTTGTTTTTGCCGGACATGAGGTAAATAAAGGGGTAGTGCAAAAAATAATGGATAGAGCAGGCAAATATAGGGAGAGAGTGATATATTTAGGGGAAATAAGGGAGCCCAATGAGCTATATATGATCATAAAAAATGCCTATGCTTGCGTGTTACCTTCACGGGCTGATAATTTGCCAAATACTTGTATTGAGGCTATGGGATTGGGGAAAATAGTAATAGGAACGTATGGAGCCAGTTTTGAACAATTGATAAAAAATAAGGAAAGTGGTTTATTAATAAAAAGAGATTCTCCTAAAGCACTAATAAAAGCAGTTGACTATTTAATGGGTATGACAGAGGGGGAATGGAGCGAAATGGGTAAAAAAGCAAAAGAAAGTGTTGTACGGATGAGCCCAGATAAAATTTATGAGCAATTAATTTTGTTTTATAAAAAAGTAATTAACCAAAAAAACTTTAAGAAAGGAAGAAATAAGGATGAAAAAAATAAGTAGTTTATTAATTACCATAGCAGGTGTTATAACAGGTGGGGTAGCAGGTTTTCTAGCATCTTCCAAATTTTCTAATAAGATAATTGAAAAAAAGGATGCCAGAATAGATAAATTTGTTGGTTATTTTAATTTATTAGAGCAATGGATGAGTATAAAGGAGGAAGGAAAAGCAATAGCATCTTATTTTGAAAAAAATGGTTATTATAAAATTGGTTTATATGGGTTAGGAAAGATAGCAAACCATTTATTAAAAGAACTGGATGGTACTGATATTCAAATTTTATTTGCAATTGATGCTAGAGGGGAGCGGTTAAATTCAGATATTGTAGTGTATACACCGGATGATGAAATTCCAAAAGCAGACGTGATAGTGGTAACTGCAACGTTTGATTATGATAATATTAAGAAGACATTAGAGGAAAAAACAGATACACAAGTAATTTCAATGGATGATGTTATTTATGACTTATTATAAATCAGATATTTTAATATCAAATAAAAACCAATCAAGGGAGAACGCTATACAGTATAAGAAATATAATCAAATATGGCTGTCATGTTTCTTAATGGGGCTATTTTTGATTATGCTGATAGTGGTTTATTTGGATCCTTGTTTCCATTATCATTCTCCACTAAAAAAAATCAGCTATCTTTTAAATGACGAAAGATATCAAAATAACGGGATTGTCCGAAATTTTGAATATAATGCACTTATAACAGGAACAAGTATGACGGAGAATTTTAAAACTTCAGAGATGGATGATGTTTTCCAAGTAAATTCTATTAAAGTGGCTTTTGCAGGAGGTTCTAATAAAGAAATCAATGATAACCTTATGGTTGCTTTAGAGAATAATTCAGATATTCAAATGGTATTGAGGTGTTTGGACATAGGGAGTATTCTGGAAGATAAAGACGCTCCTTTTCACGGAATAGCAGATCAGGGATATAACTATCCATATTTTATGAATGATAGTAATTTATTTAATGATGTATTTTATGTTCTAAATAAAGATATGCTGATTAAAGGACTAGACAACATTCGTTATACGAGGCGGGGGGGGGTAAAAACATCATTCGATGAATACTGTTATTGGAATGATTATTACCAATTTGGTGCTGATGCAATATTGGAATTATATCAACGTGGAGAGAGAACAGAAATTATTAGAGAACTGACTACAGAAGAGAGAAGAGTAATATTAGGCAACATTAATCAAAATATGATGGCTGCACCGCAAAATTATCCCAATGTAGATTTTTACTTTTTTTACTCGCCATATAGTATTGTATGGTGGGATAATATAAAAAATTGTGGAATGGTTGATTTTTATATTGAGATAATGGAAATGCTTGCAAAAGAATCTTTTAAGTATGATAATATAAAATTATTTGATTTTTGTAGTAATTATGAGATGGTATGCAATTTAAATAATTACAAAGATTATGTACATTATAGTGCAGAAATAAATTCTAAAATATTAGATTGGATGGAGGAAGAAAAATACCTCGTAACGGAAGGTAACTATAAAAGGCATTTTGGAGAATTAAGGCAATTTTATCAGAATTATAATTATGATAAGATTTTCGATAATTAGAGTGTTACTTTGGAGGTAAGGCAATGTTATATAATTCGTACATTTTTTGTTTTTTATTTTTGCCGATTGTATTATGTGCATATTATCTTTTAAATAAATATGAAAAATATAATTTGAGTTTAGCTTTATTATTTTTTGCTTCGATTATATTTTACTCTTATGATAATATAAGGTATGTTGTTCTTTTGATGGGGAGCATTATTATAAACTGGTTTATAAGTTGTTTATTGAGCCAAAGTAGAAATATATTTTATTTGATTATAGGTATAGGTATTAATATTGCAATTATTTTTCACTTTAAATATTTCAATTTTTTTATAGATAATTTAAATAAACTATTTCAATTTGAGTTTAGTTTTCGGAAGATTTTATTACCTTTAGGAATAAGTTTTATTACTTTCCAGCAAATATCCTATATTGTAGATTCTTATAGAGGAGAGACTAAAGAATATAGTTTTTTAGAATATGCAGCGTTTATTTCATTTTTCCCACAGTTAATAGCCGGACCGATTGTTTTACATAAAGAGATTATTCCTCAATTTAAAGATTATAGGAAAAAATTATTTTGTCATGAGAGTTTTGCCAAAGGTGTTTATTTCTTTAGTATAGGGTTATTTAAAAAGGTAATTATTGCCGATACCCTTAACAAAGCAGTAGCATGGGGATGGGGTAATTTTGAACAGATAACTTCACTTGAAATTATTATTATTATGCTATCATATACATTTCAGATTTATTTTGATTTCAGCGGTTATTCAGAGATGGCATTAGGAATAGGAAAAATGTTTAATTTTGATATTCCTATGAATTTTGATTGCCCATACAAATCTTGTTCTATTATAGAATTTTGGAAGAAATGGCATATCACATTAACAAGATTTCTAAGGGAATATGTCTACTTTCCATTGGGAGGAAGCTTAAAAGGAAAAGTATGGACATGCTTAAATGTTATGATAGTTTTCTTTTTAAGTGGCTTGTGGCATGGCGCTAATTGGACATTTGTGTTATGGGGAGTTATGCATGGAATTGCACAAATATTTAATAGATTTTTTGACGTAAAGTGGGAAAAATGTAATCAGGTTTTTCGATGGCTGGTTACATTTTCTTTTATTAATATAATGTGGTTGTTTTTTAGAGCAGACAGTATAGGGCAAGCTTGGGAATTATTAATCCGGGTTATAAAAATGGAAACATTAACTATATCAGAAGATTTATATAAGTGTTTTGTATTGCCAGAGATAAAATGGTTAGTGGGATGTGTTACACCAATGGAAAAACTTATAGAAAAAATAAATGGATTTTACATGTGGGTTACATTATTGATGGTATTTGGAATATGTTTGAATGAAACAAATATAAAAGAAAAGAAGTTTTATCCAAATATACTTACAGCTATAAAGTGCAGCTGGTTGTTAATATGGAGTATTATTTCTTTTTCAGGAGTATCTGTATTTTTATATTTCAATTTTTGAAGAGAGAAGGATGGACATAATGAGAAAAATATTTTTGCTATTTTTCATATTTAATATATTTTTTTGTTTGGGGGGATGCGGTAAGTATAAAAAGATAGATATTGTTTTAGATATGTTAGGGCATAAAGACTATATTATTCAGGAAAACTTGGGTAGAGCTGATATGCTATATGATTTTGCTAATTACTGTTATCAGAAAGTGGGGTATGGAGGACATAATATAAAGTTTGATTATTTCATGGGGAGGGCTTTAGAGGACAATATTATATCTGATAATGAGTTTTGCGAAGCAATAGATATATTAGTAGATACAGAAAAGTACATTGCTAGTTTTGATGTGAAAGAATATATACAAACCGGTATTGACTATCAATAATGAAATTTTTATAGTTAGCCTTGCAGAAGAAGAAGGTGATGCATATAATATAGATGTTATAGAATCATTATTTGAAAAGTATAAAAATGTAGATAGGAAACGGGCACTTGCATGTATTTTTTATAAAATCATTGGGGAGGAAACAGATAATACGAAAAGGCATGAAAAGGTGTTGGGTTTTTTGGCAAAGGGTATTTTACATAATCCCAAGAGGCAGCCGTTAAGTAGAGATGGGAATATGATGTTTGATCCAATTGTTTTGCTTGAGCTACAAGATATGAGGTGTGGCAATACAAATAGAATAGGTTGTGATTTGTTTTCCAGCGTAGGATATGAAACCAGAATAGTCCAATTGTATCATCATCAGATAGGCGAAATATATTATGATGGACAGTGGCATTATTTTGATGCGGATACAATTTTGAATAGTAATGATATAGTTAAAATAAATGGAATTATACCTTCTATAAATGAATTGTCTAGTCAACCATATTTAATTGATAAAGTGAATTTCTGCTTTGATGAAATTATTTATAATACGAAATCGGGATGGGAAGGGCAATGGATTTATCCATCTTATGTTTTTGCTGATACTACGGGAGATGTTCCTGTCTATTATTATAAAGACGCTACAGATATGGAATCGTTAAACGATTTTTACGGATGGAATTATTATGATACTATCTATAATAATGGATTAAATGTACTGGATAGTTATTTTTGCCAACCAGGAATACCATATATAAATGCAGTATCTGTAAAGGATAACATATGCCATATAGAATATACAGTTGAAGATTTTGATAATTATCTTATGGGATATACAATATATGTAAGTAACAAAAGTAGAGAATGGGAATATCTTTATCAATATTGTTCCAATGATGTAAAAAAATATATTATAAATCAGTATACTCCGGAACAATATGATAATATAAACAAATTACCGCCCTCAGAAGTTTTATTAGATTCTACTGTTAGTAATTGCTATGATTTATATTTATCAAGCGGTACATATTATATCTCTGTAATGGGATATGACCAGCATGGGATTGACATAGGTAAGCACTGGTATAAACCCTCAAATGAATTAGCAATAGCAATATAGTGAAAAACATATATATTTGGAAATGATTTTTTATAGGAAGGTATAAATATGCATATAGTATATATAACAGTTGAATTTGTATCAGAAAGAAAACCATGCGGAGGATTGGGACATTATTTAGCTAATATAGCAACAATAATGGCAGAGAGAGGACATCAGGTTACAATATTAGTTCAGACTGATCATGGGGGGGGGGTATTTTTGGAAACCCAATGTAGAAGTCATTACGTACACGATAAAAGATTTTGAACTGGCAAGTGTCTTGGAAAAGATAACAAGAAAATTTATTTTAAAAGATAATTTATATTTTTTATATACTGGAAGTATAACTACTAGAGAAGTTCTCAAAAGACTAGATAAAAAAAAGAAGATAGATATAGTGCAATATTGCGGAAATGATTTGTCAATACTATTTAGACATAAAAAAATTCCAAGCGTTGTCAGATTATCTTCTTTTACTCCACAGTATGAAGAAGCAATTAGAGCAGATTATGATCCTGAAAATGAAAAATGGATTGAGGAAAAATATAGCAAGCTTTTTTATATTGCTTATCATAGGGCAGATGCAATATTTGGACCGAGCAAAGTAGTGGCTGATATTATCAAAAAAAATACAAAATTAAAAGTGAAAATCATAGAATCTCCATGTATAATAGAAAAAAATAAATTTATAGAATTAAAGATGGATAAATTAATAAATAAAAAATATCTTTTGTTTTTTGGAACTTTAAATCGGCTGAAAGGAGTTGAAGTAATTAGAGATAGTATATACAAAATACTCAGTATACACAAAGATATTTTATTTGTATTGGCAGGTCGTCAAGAAAATTCCAAAACTGTAATGGGAATTTTAGAAGCAGCTGCAGAATATAAGGACAGGGTAATTTATTTAGGTGAAATTAAAAATTCAGATAGCTTATATGGCATAATAAAAAATGCATATGCTTGCATATTACCGTCATTAATAGATAATTTGCCCAATACCTGTATTGAGGCAATGGGAAATGAAAAGATAGTAATAGGTACATATGGAGCAAGCTTTGAGCAACTGATAAAACATAAAAAAAGTGGATTGTTAATTAAACGAAATTCTCCATCTGCGTTAATAATGGCTGTTAATTATTTGATGAATATGTCAGACGAGCAAAGATATGAAATGGAAAAGAAAGCCGGTAAACGGGTAGAACGAATGAACCCGGAGAGTATATATAATCAGCTTATTACTTTCTATCAGGATATTATAAATAAAAAAGCTAAAAAGAATTTGAATAGAGGCGAAAGGAGATAATATTATGTGTGGTATTCTGGGGGGAAATAATCCGAATTGGGATTATTCGGAAGGTATTGCTTCAATGCTTCATAGAGGACCAGATAAACAAAAGGTAAGCAGATATAGAGATTTTACGTTGGCTTTTACAAGACTGTCTATAATGGATTTATCCCAACGAGCAATGCAACCTATGGATTCTGAGGATCAGAAGGTTCATATTGTTTTTAATGGTGAGATTTATGGTTTCACTAAATTAAAAAAGAAGTTGGAAAAAAAATATAAGTTTAGAACAACATCTGATACAGAGGTAATTTTAAAAGCATATATAGAGTACGGGGATAAATTTATTGAATATGTAGATGGAATGTTTAGTATTGTCATATATGATGAAAGAGATGGAAGAATAAAATTATATCGGGATAGAGCAGGGATTAAGCCACTTTATTATTTTTTTGATGGAAAAAATTTTGCGTTTTCATCAGAATTAAAAGGTATTGTGGAGTTGTGCAAAGATATTAAATTCGAGATAGACTATACAGCTATTTATGACTTTTTGATGTACCAATATATTCCAGAGCCGAAGAGTATGTTTAAAAATGTTTATAAGTTGCGTCCGGCCAATACTTTGGTATTTGATATAAAAGAGAATACTATAATAAAGGACGAGAGATATTGGAAATTGCATGTTAATAGTAAAGTGGCAAGGCAGCATTCTAAAGAAGATGTTCAGGAACACTTAAAGTATTTAATTAAAGAATCCATAAAGGAACAACTAGTAGCAGATGTACCGGTAGGAACTTTTTTAAGTGGAGGTGTTGATTCAAGTATTATTACTTATGAGGCGAGCAGGTTAAAGAAAGATATTGAAGCATTCTCCATAGGATTTTTGGATAAAGAATATGATGAATCTCGGTATGCAAAAATATTGGCAGATGAATACAATTTGAATGTTGAAACAAATATATTGGGTAAAGATGAAATTCAGAATATAAAAGGGGATCTTAAACATTGGTATGATGAACCTTTTGCTGATACCTCTGCTTATCCTACGTATAAGGTGTCTAAATTTGCCAGGAATAAGGTCACGGTTGTGTTAACTGGCGATGGCGGAGATGAATTATTTGGTGGCTATACAAGATATTCTAATTTTTTGAGCCAACGAAAAAACTATAGGAAAAATTATTTTGGAGTGTGTGATTTATTGCAACGTCTTGAGAGGCATATAGGTATTAAAGATATAAAAATACGTGAAATGCTAAAAACGCAATTTGATTTTTATGCAGAGATGATGGGAATGCAGTATAATGATACTATTATAAAACTGGCAGAGCATTGGAAAATAGATAAGGATTATGATCCTAAGTGGCATTTAAAAAGATACTATGTGGAAGAGCTTCCACCCTTAACAAGAGTAAGATATTTAGATTTTAAAACATATTTGCCAGGAGATATATTGACGAAGGTAGATCGAGCCAGCATGCAGGTATCTTTAGAATCAAGAGTCCCTTTTTTGAGCAGAAAATTAATTGAATTTGCTTTTTCCCTTACTGAAGAAGAATGTTGTCCTGATAATAAATTAAAAGGTTGCTTAAAAGAGGCATATGGTGGTATTATACCAAATGAAATTTTATATCGGCAAAAAAAAGGGTTTGCTGTTCCGGCAGATTACCTTCGTAAAGAAAGATATTTTGGTTCCGCCTATGCTGGTGTTTTACAAAATGAGTGGCCGAATATATACTATGCGTGCAAAGGAAAATAGGTATGAAAAAAAGAAAACCCAAAAAACAGTTTATATTTTTGTGGGGAAACGGAAGAAAGTATCAGGATTACATGTGCGAAGAGCTGAAAAAATACAAAAATGTTTTTATAATAAACAATAGTACAAATCAAACTTGGCAGGAAAAACATACTGAAATTATAGAAAAATATAACAATGAAATAGTAGGCGAGTGGAGATTCCGAAGATGGTGTATCAAAGAATTGAATTTAAAAAAGGATAGAATTAATTATTTGATATTTTCTGAAGACTATTTTTTACGAATAGATAGAGAAGTTTTTAGGAAATTATGTGAGGAGTTTAAGATTAAATCTGTTTTATATGTAAATGATCCGATTAGATGCAGAATGAATTTGAAGTGGGATAAATTAACTTCCAATAAGAAGAAAGTTGATTTGATTATTACAACTGATAGAGAAGATGCGCGTAGATATGGCATTGTTTTTTCACCGCTATTCTATTCTAAAGTATTTGATAATAAAACCAATAAGGTTGAATATGATATATGCTTTATCGGAAGGGATAAAGGCAGAGGGAAACTTATTAATAAGATTAAAAATGAAGCTGAAAAGAATGGGTTAATAACAAAATTTTTTTTGAAAGATGCAGATGTAGAATCAATGCATGATATATGGGTAAGATATGAGGATGTTTTAAATATTGTCCGTAAAAGTAATTGTTTGCTTGAGGTGTTACAAGAAAACCAAAGTGGAATTTCCTTAAGGACAATGGAAGCTGTTATGTTTAATAAAAAACTTATAACAAATAATAAAGATATTGTTAATTACCCATTTTACGATAAAAGATATATACAAGTATTTACTAAGATAGAGGATTTAGATTTCAACTTTATAAAAGAGAGAATTGAAGTATCTTATAATTACAACGGAGAATGTTCTCCGATACATTTTTTGAAAAAAGTGGTTAAATTGTTACAATAAAGGTAAAATGGAATAAGAAAACAAAGGAGAAGAAGATGGAACCAAAGGTAAGTGTAATTATGCCTATTTATAATGCACAAAAATATGTAAAAGAAACAATTGATGGGATATTAAATCAGACTTTTGAAGACTTTGAGCTTTTGCTTATTAACGATCATCCAACAGATAGAACAATGGAGATCGTAAAAAGTATTAAGGATAATAGAATTAAAATTATTGAAAACGATAGAAATCGTGGGATAGCCTTTAGCAGGAATAGAGGATTAGAGGAAGCAAGGGGCCAGTACATTGCTCTAATGGACGATGATGATTTGACTGATAGAGAAAGACTCAAACTGGAGGTGGATTTTCTGGATAGTCATTTGGATATAGGTGTTATAGGAGGCAGTAGTGTAAATATTGACGAGAATAATCAACAACAATCTGAACCTGCTTTTATACTTACCAATCCAGATTATATAAGAGCGCAGATGATGTTTTTCTGCCCAATGGCCAATAGCTCCACCATGTTTAGAAGAAGTCTTATAGATCAGTATGGGCTCAAATACCAGGAAAACTGTTTGGGAATGGAAGACTATCGTTTCTGGATAGAAATGTCATTGCATACAAAAATAACAAATTTTCAAAAAACTTTTTTATATTGGAGAAGTTCCGTAACTGGGGAAACCAGTAGAATAATTGAGAATAGGCGTGAAGAAAGAAAAAAATTATTTGCAGAATTTCAAATATATGGTTTAGAATCTAACGGATTTAGACTTTCAGAGCAGGAAAAGAAAGTTTTTACAGAAGCTTTTGAAGAAAGTAAAAGCATCATCTATAGAGATCTGGAACAATTATATCGTGTACTCAGAAAATTAGTGAATCAAGCGTATGAATTGGGTTTGACTTTTGCAGATGAAATGAGATATACATGTAGAAATTATTATTTAGAAATGGTTAGAAGAAATCATGTCATTTGTAAAGAAGGAATGAAAAAAGATGGATTTAGCTGTCAAAAAGAGAATCCCCAAGTAAAAGTTTCAGTTATAATACCAACACATAACCGCGCAAATAAACTTTTTTATTCTGTGAATAGTGTATTATTGCAGAGTTATAATAATTATGAAGTTTTGATTATTGATGATTGCTCTACAGACAATACAAAGGATGTTGTGAAACAGTTACAAGACGAATATCCAGGAAAGATAATATATTATAAATTGGAAAAGAATAGTGGACCTGCAAAGGCACGAAACTTTGGAGTAGGGAAGGCGATTGGAGAGTATATAGCATTTCATGATGATGATGATGAATGGTACCCTGATAAGCTTGAAATACAAATGAAAAAAATGTTGCAAGACAATTCAATTGATTTGACTTTTGGCCAAATGACTCGTTACCTAGGAGGGAAGTTCGTTAATATAGTTTGTGACAGATTTGATTGGTATCATATTCAAGATAGGTTTTTCCAACAACTTTTGATGGAAAATTACATTGGGGCTCCGACAATTGTTATGAAAAAAGAGGCCTTTATTCGTTTGGGAGGGTTTTGCGAAGAAATACCAAGTTTGGAGGACTGGGATCTTGCGATACGTGCAGCTCGAGAATTACACATAGAATTTATAAATACTCCGTTAATGGATGTTCATATTACAAGGAAATCTGTTACACATAATATTGAAAATTATGTTTATTCGTGGGCTTATCTAATGCAAGCATATATATCTGAGGCAGAAAATAGAGATACATTTATTATACAGATGTTCAGACATCTAGAGGGAGCGATGTACGAGACAGATAATGCTTTAAAGCAAAAATATGTGGAGTTAGCTAGCCAGTTAATTGTACCGAGTGTTATTTTACCAAATACAGTTGAAGAAAAATTACTGGAATTATACTTTGTAAAGAAGGATGAAAGTGTGCTGCTTAGCCAGGCACAGCAAAATGTTGAAAGATTACGGCGCTACAGAAGTGTATGTGCAAAACTTCTTGACCCTGAAGATACAATTGCAAGATGGCTACTCAAAAAGGGCATAATAAAGGTAGCTATATATGGAATGGGAAATTTTGGAAAGTGTTTAGCTGATAGATTGCAAAATGGAGGTATAGAAGTGGTATGTGGTATCGACAAGAAGCAACTGGTTTTTAGGAACGTACCAGTAGTATCTTTGAGGCAATTTCGAGGAGAATATTCTGAAGTTGATGCAATTATTGTTACACCATTGTATGAGTTTAATATAATAGCGGAACAAATCAATAGTGTTAAGGAGAAGGCATACATGTGTATTTCCATAGAAGAGCTTTTGCAATAAGAGGAAGGATAAGTATTTTTTGAGGGAGATTTTGTATTATGGAGAAAATGCTATCTGTAATTATTCCTATTTTTAACGCGGAAAAATATTTAGAGCAGTGTTTAAATAGTATTTTGACTCAGCCTATTAAAAATATGGAAGTAATTTGTATAAATGATGGTTCAACGGATGATTCATTAAAAATTCTGGAGAAAAAACAAGCAGCGGACAAAAGAATTCGAATTATAAATAAGCCTAATTCAGGATATGGAGATTCTATGAATTGGGGAATTTCAGTGGCTTGTGGCGATTATATTAGTATTGTTGAAAGTGATGATATGGTGGTGGAAGGAAAGCTAGCACTGCTTGCAAGTTATGCGGAACAAGTAGATGCTGATGTGGTAAAGGGGAATTATTATTTATTTGAAGAAAAATGGAATATTACTTTATATGAAAACCTTCAGGGATGTGTATACGGGCAAGTTATTAATTCGTCAAAGGAAGAGAAGCTTTTTCTGACAGCACCTGCTATTTGGAGTGGTGTGTATAGGCGGGAATTTCTCCTAGAAAATGAAATATATTTTTTACAATCACCAGGTTCAGCTTATCAGGATACTTCGTTTGCTTTTAAAGTATGGGCATGTGCAAGAAGAGTTTATTTGGTAAATGAGCCAATCATATATTATCGTCAGGATAATATTGAATCCTCTAGTAATAATGATAAAAAAGTATTTGAAATCTTTAATGAAACTGCCGAAATGAGTGCATTCCTGCGAAGAAAAGGAATAACAGAGCTTTTGCCGATATGCATGAGGACAAAATTTCAGGGATATGCGTGGACATTGGATCGCCTGTCAACTGAAAATAAACTGAAATTTCTTTTAAAGCTTTATTATGATATAAGAGTAGATTTTTATGAGGGAAACTTGGTACGTAGATATTGGGAGGAGGAAAATTGGAATATAGTTTTTAATATCATTTTTAATTTGACAAAAGTCTGTGAAAATATATTAGGTGGTCAAGCAAAAGACTCAGAGCAGGTATATAGTTTGCTCAAAAAGATAGAAAAAGTTTATACTTGGGAAGTGCATAATCAGGAAGATTCCCTTTACCTGATATTAAAGGAGAAGAACGTAAAAGTAATCGCTCAAATCAATGTGGATTTAGAAGGAAATCTGATTAAAATAGAAAACGGAAAAACAGGTAAATTGCTTGCAGCAGATAGAGATATTTTGATTGTACTAAAAAGAGGAGGACAAGATGAAGAAGAGATTATAAAAAAATTAAGCGAGAATTTTATGCGAAATTACATCGAAATAGAATGTTAAATTGTCCACGGATGAAATAGCATATGAGAGGAGTAACAGATACTTTGAGTGAAAATAAATTACTATTTGATATGCAAAAAGGAATTTTGCAATGGTACGAATTTGATGCTGGTTCTAATATTCTTATTGTAGGGGGAAATGCCAGCTTGATAAATTTCCTTGTGGATTTACAGCTAGAGGTTTGTTGTCTTACTCCATATGAATTAGTCAAACATGAAACTATAAATAGAAGGTATGATTATATTGTAGCAATACAAGTTTTAGAGAAAACAGATGATCCTTTAAAACTATTAAAAATAATGAGCGATTTGCTGAAGGCAGAAGGAAAATTACTTTTAGGGGTAGATAACCGATTAGGGATTCGTTATTTTTGTGGAGAGCAGGATCCATATACTAAAGGATATTTTGACGGTATTGAGGGATACCCGGCTTCACATATATGTACTGCACATATGCAGGGAAAATCATATGCACGATATGAAATTGAAGAATTATTGGAAACTTCGGGATTACCTCATAGAAAGTTTTATTCCGTACTTCCCAATTTAGAAATAGCGCAGCAGTTATATGCAGATGGAATATATCCTGCTGAAGAACTTGCGGCAAGTTATGCACCTTTTTATAAGAAGAATAATGAAATATTTATGCATGAAGAATTAATTTATACAAGTCTTATAAAAAATAATATGTTTCATCAAATGGCTAATTCCTATTTTATTGAGGCTAGTAGAAAGGAAAATTTTATTGATGTAAATCAAGTCACAATGTCAAATGACAGAGGGGCTGAGTGCGCAATGACAACAATAGTACGCTCTAAAATTGTTGAAAAGAAAGTAGTATACAAGGAAGGGTATGAGAGATTAAACAATTTGAAAAAAAATCAGGAATATCTAGCAATGCGAGGGATTCCTGTAGTTGATGGCAGGTTGAAAGGTAATAAATATGAAATGCCATTTATAAATGCTATGTTAGGAAATGTATATTTAAGTGAACTATTATGTTACGACTTAAATATATTTATTAAGAAAATGGATCTTTTCCGTGATTTAATTATCGCCTCATCAGATATATATGAAGAGAATGAGTATGGTTTAATTTTAGAGAAGGGGCTTATTGACCTTGTTCCCTTAAATTCATTTTATTTGAAAGGCGAATTTGTATTTTTTGATCAGGAATATAGTATAAATAAACTTCCTATGAATGTAATCTTATTTCGCTCCTTAGTAATTATATATAGTTCTTTGAAAGGGAAAGCCTTGGCATCAATTGATTTTTTCTTTGATAGATATCATATGAGAGAACATTTGCAGAGGTATAGTGACATATCCTCGGAGTTTTTAGCAAAATTAAAAAATCAAAAAATATTAAAAGAGTTTAATTTTAAACATCGAGCATCGTTACAGGTAGTGAATAGAAATCGAAAGAAATTTGGGGGTAGTATGACGGATATAGATGTAATCAAAGAAAGCTTATTGGAAACTTGCTTTGACAATATAGGCGGTAGGAAGTTATTTATTTTCGGTTCAGGTAGATATGCAGATGAATTTTTAGCAATGTATCGCTATGATTATAAAATCGCAGGAATCTTGGATAACAATAGTGAAAAATGGGGGGAAGAATTATACGGCGTACCTATTACTTCAACGGAAATTTTGAGTAAATATGATGCAGAGGATTATAAAGTGATCATCTGTATAAAAAATTTTGAGCCTATTTTTTATCAATTACATGAGTTAAAAGTAAAATATATTGGCCTTTATCATATTAATTATATGTACCCTGGAAGGCAAAAATACCTACCAGGAAAAGATGGATTAGCCGAAAAGCAAAATTTTATAAATGAATTTGAGAAGCAAATAAGTGAAAAGGGTCGAAAACATTATCACATAGGATATATTGCAGGGGTATTTGATTTGTATCATTTAGGTCATCTTAATATGTTTCGCAGAGCTAAAAACTTATGTGATTATTTAATTGTAGGAGTGGTAAGCGATGAAGGAGTTCGAAGTAATAAAAGGACAGAACCTTTTGTGCCTTTTTCAGAAAGGATTGAAATAATTCGATCTTGCCGATATGTAGATGAAGCAGTTGAAATTCCTTTAATTTACTGTAGAACACCAGAAGCATATCGCAAATATCACTTTGATGTTCAATTTTCTGGAAGTGATTATGAAAATGATCCAGGGTGGCTGGCTATGAAAGATTTTTTAAATTCTAATGGGGCAGATTTGATTTTTTTTCCATACACGCAGCAAACAAGCTCTACTAAGATAAAGACTTTAATTGAACAGAGGCTGTTATAAGAAAGGTATTAACATGAAAAAAACATATTTTAAATTAGCCAAAATTATAAGTAGTATAGTATTTGTATTGTTTGTTTTGCTTATTGGTTTTTATCATTTTCCTAATAGAGAATTAAATTTATTAGTCGAAACTAATGACGGGATTTATAGATTAAAGCTTTCAGTAAATGAGATTTATAGTAACGATAAACTAGTATTAAATTTTGCAGATACAAAGGGAATAATTATAAGAGAAATCAATATTTATAGAAACTTAAAGTCTGTTTGTGTTAAAAGTCTACCATATGGAGAATTTGCAGCATTTATAGATTCAGTGCCGGAAGGAGAGCAAGTGTGGCTAGAAGATGGAATAGAATTTTCAGGAAATGATGGCGTACAAATTGTTTTAAATGAAAATGGAAAGAAAATGATAACGAATCTTTCTAAATCATTTTTGCTAGAAAGACTTTGCATAGCAGAGGGTATGCTTATTATTTTTATGTTGATTTTTGTGGGTATTACTGCAGCAGAAGAGAAGTATAACCCTAAAAATCGTAATAATCATGGACCAATTTATGAGGCAAAGAGATTTTTTTATGATATAAAGAAATATAGTACATATATGGTATATGCAGCAAAAACTGATTTGAAAGCTGAAGTGGCAAATTCCTATTTGAATAGGTTATGGTGGTTGCTAGAGCCATTTTTTAATATGTTAGTGTATGTTATTGTATTTGGTGGAATGATGGGGCGGTCAATTGAAAATTACGCAACTTTTGTTTTTTCAGCTTTACTTATGTGGAATTTTTTTAGTAAGACCATTAATTACAGTGTTAAACTTGTAAGAAATAATAAAGATATAGTAACTAAAGTATATGTGCCTAAGTTTGTACTTCTTTTATCGAATATGTTTCTTAATTTGTTCAAACTGTTATTTTCTATGATAGTATTAGTAATTATGCTTATTATATTTAGAATACCTATTGGGCTAAATACTTTTATGGTGTTGCCACCATTTGCAATTTTAATCATGCTTGCCTTTGGACTGGGAATGATTTTTTTACATTATGGTGTCTACGTTGATGATTTGTCTTATGCAGTTGGAATATTGCTAAGTATGCTTATGCTTTTATCTGGAATTTTTTATGAAGTAGTTTCAACATTGTCAGAGCCTTTAAACGTTATGATGATAACGCTAAATCCAGTAGCAATGGTAGTTGATACAATGCGTCATGCTTTGCTATATCAAGAGATTGTAAATATACCAATGCTCATCTTATGGTTTTTTATTTCATTAATTTTATGTTGTATAGGCATTCATGTTGTTTATAAAAATGAAAATGGTTATGTAAAGGTGGTATAGAAATGAAGGAAATAGCGTTAGAAGTAAGCCATGTAAGCATTGATTATCGTAATTTGATGCACATGTCATTGCATCAGAGTTTTGCAAAGGATAAAGTTAAAAAAATTGATATTATACGAGCAGTGAATGATGTTTCCTTTTCCGTAAATAGAGGTGAAATTTTAGGAATTGTAGGAAGAAACGGTTCGGGAAAAACAACTCTTTTGCGTTCGGTTGCTGGAATATTTCAACCAGATGAAGGTGTAATAGATACGAAGGGAAATAGAGTGTCCCTTATGGCTATTGGAATTGGATTTAATGGGAATAATACAGGACGTGAAAATATATTAAAATCGGGAATGCTATTGGGGTGCGAGTTAGATTATGTTAAGGAACATATGGAAAGGATTATAGAATTTTCTGAATTGGGAGATTTTATAGATAGACCTGTTAGAACATATTCGAGTGGTATGTATTCCAAATTATCGTTTGCAGTAACAGCAATTTTAGATACCGATATAATGTTAGTAGACGAAGTTTTATCTGTGGGAGATGAAAGATTTCGTAAAAAAAGCTATAAAAAGATGGAGGAGCTTATGCTAAGTGATAGAACAGTATTAATTGTTTCCCACGCAACTGATACGTTAAAGAAATTTTGTGATAAAGTTTTGTGGATTAATGATGGTCGATTTATGAAATTGGGTGATACAGAAGAGGTATTAAAAGAATATGATGCATTCATGCAATTGGAGTAATAAGCAAATAACAATTTTATATTTATAGACATTTTATAAATCGACTTTTTTGTATATATAAGTATAGAATCTCTGAATCGGTTCGCAGATTAATAAATCTATTATAATAGTAAAAGCTAGGCTTATTACAAATATAATTAGGCACTTTAAGGGTAATATCCAAATATTTGAATAAGAATTTTCTTTTAAAGGCATTATATTATTAGCTGTAAAATATTGAAAAACTAGCATATGTATCAAATATATGCCGTAGGTTCTTAAAGAAATAAATGTTGTTATCTTAGAGAACTTATCTATTCTGTTAGTAAATATATTTGTAAATAAAAAATAATAGATGATACAACCGCATACCATACTTAAAGCCAAGTCAGCAGCACCATTAACTAAAATTGGATTAGAAAAAGTAAATGAGCTATAAAGTATATTTATGATTCCGCAAAGAATTAAAATTTTGGTACTAATATATATTTTTACACGTGATAGCCGGTATCCTAATATAAAGTAGAACAGTGCATAGCTACCAACTATTTCGGTTGGAATTCCAATAGAGAGTCCCAATCCGACCATAACATTTGTGATACGACCAAAGAAAAACATCAGAATTAGTAGATTAGTTAATTGTTTATTGGTCAAATGTATTAATAAAATTTGTAAATAGGGAGCTATTATATAAAGCATTATTAGAGTATAGACAAACCATAGATGCCCAATAGAATTTCCGGCTATTACCTTTATTAGAGATAAACTTTTGTCATAATAATACTGATAAATGAAAGTATAAATAATTAATGGTACTATTAGATGAAGTAAATGGAAAAAATAAAATTTCTTCCAATTTTTTAGGGGAGCAGAAAGTATAAAATAGCCTGAAAGTACTAAAAAGCACCATAATGTAGGGCGAACTACACCTTGTACTAGCCTCCAAAAAGTTCCATTCAAATTTAAGTGTCCACTTACATGAAGCATAATAATGCAATAGCAACAAAAAATCCTTAATATATCAAGGGTGCTATTCCGTTTTTTCTGAGTATCCATTTGCATTTCTCCGTATAATAATTCCATGCTTGTTTTCATAAAGAATTTCACAATTCTGAATTAATGGATAACATTCATCAAGAGACTCTTCACCCTTAGCAACAACTAAGTAATCTCCATACATTCCATCCACAAAATTTTGGGTAAATCCAACTGGATCATGAATACTATAAAAGCCCTGACGCTGATTTGTCAATGCTTCATACCAATACGTATTTAACCAATAACCTAAATACATGACTAATTGGTCGTCACCTTTATATTGCGCATCTATTTCTTTACACAGTTGAATTAATTCAGAAGAAACAATTCTTTTTTGTTCCTGGGTCACCCTATTAGTATTATATATTGTAAAATAATTTGTTGATTGCGGAGAAGGGTTAAACATGGCATTTCTTTTATATAAGTTTAAATCCCAATTTGTAAACCAAAGCGTAAAAATCATACCCCAGCATCCACAATAAAATGCAGCAAATTCTTTTGCAGTTTTACAGATATGGTATATTCCTTCTACAAATAAAGTAAATATCAACATCCAAACAACATAATTTAGTTTGTAATAGTAATAACTAGATATTTTTTCATAGTACATGCTTATAAAGCCAAGAACTAAATATATAGTTAAAGAAAGAAAAATAAAAGTGTTAATAGTATATTTCTTATTTTTTCGGAATTGGGTATAAATAGTGTAAAATACAAATGGCATACATATTATAAAATCTGAGTATAAATTTCTATAAATAGCTCCTTCCATTTTTAGAACAGTATCATAGGCACCATTTAGTGTAAGTTCACTGCCTACAACAAAGTGGGGATAAACTATGGTAAATAAGATAGTTAATATTGTTGGTATAAGAAATACCTTCAATTCACAAACATAAAATTGTATAGAATGTATTAAAGAGCCATACTCACATTTATTTTTATAAGCTATACAAATAAATACTCCAATAAAGACAAAAGGAGCAAAGAGAGTGTATCCTTCGGCAACGCCCAAACATCCAAGACTCATTAACATAAGAAGAATGCAGTTGTTTTTCTTTGAATCTAAATAAACATCTGTAATAAACATCAGATAAGTAATTAAAGTTACCGTAAATCCCAAATAGCTAAATCCAAAAAGAAGATTAGAATATGGATATCCAAAAATGAAAAATATTGTGATTCCCATACCAAATAATTTGAGCCAGAAGGTTTTTAGATTCTTATAAATATAACTATAAAAAACAAGGCCACTTAATCCCCAATTGATTATTTCTTTTATTATAAAAGATTTATAAACATCTACGCCTTTAAAAACTGGTAGCATAACACGAATAAAAATACCATTTGTAAAAGGATTTACAAATAATGCTGTCGACAGCGATGTTATTACCGACTGATTATTTACGGTATCCATTGCCAGTTTTAGATGTGTTCCAGGATCGCTTGTTTCAAAACAAAGTTGAAAGTCTTTACCATATCTTTCAAAGCCAAAAAAAATAACAGTGATTGATAAAATGATAAAAAATAACATATTTCCAATATTTATATAATATTTTTGAATATTACCTGTTTTTTTTATCCAAATTCCTCCTATAAGACTTATTATTGTATTGGCAATACCAAGTGTAATTAAATTAGCTGGTATATGAAGTATGGTCAAAATACTTGCAACTAAAACAATAAAACACTCATATGCAATATAACATATTGGAATCCAGATTATGAGTTCTTGGGTATCTTCATTTTTGTTAATTAGTAACAAGAAACTGATAGCGCTCACAGCAGTTAAAATATATATTATTGATAACATCTTTTCTCCCGTTTTGGTTAGATAGTTTTAAATTTTATAGGTAATTTAGTAAAGAATACATAAAAATGTTTATATATTTACAATAATTACCCCAATTATTATTATTCCGACCCCAATACACTTTATGAAAGTAAGCCTTTCTCCAAATATTAGAACCGAGAATAAGATTGTCATAGTATTAAAGGTGGCCATTACAAATGGGAGCAGCTTAGTCAGTTCAAATTTTTGTACTAAGAACATCCATAGCAAAAACCCCACTCCATATAGAAATATCCCCGTTAAAGTAAATACATTTAATTTGATCCCTGCTATAAAAAAACTTGTAGTGTTTTCTACAATGCCGCCATATTTCATAAATAGAACGCCCGATACACTGCATATAATATAAATAATAAATAAGATATTTTTCATTAATGAATAAAGTGCGGTATACGCTATCCTCCATTTCCTTTTAAACCAATGCTTTTTTCTTCGCAATTAATACGATGTAAGGCGAGAAAAATTTTGTTCTTATGTTATCAAAATGCAGAAATTGCGCCAATTTGTTAATTGATTTAAATATTTTTTTTAATAAATTATGTCGGTCAAAGAATTCACTCGAACTATTAAAAAAGAAAAAACTAGTTAAATAATAGTCACAATATAATATTTCAAATTCATTATTTGTAGAAACTTCTTCCTGGATAAATGATAAATCCATAATGTCCAAATTATGGATTTTTAATAATTCATTATTACAAATTCGATAAATTAGCCAATTAAACTTTCTTATATTGGGAAGTTCTATAAGCAAATAACCATTATTTTCTACTAATTCTTTTTGCTTTTGAATTATTCTTTTGCATACACTTTTATCAAAATGCTCAATAAAACCCCATGATGCAACTAATCCATATTTATGCTTATGTCGAGATGGATTAAAGTTAATAAAATCTTCTTCATAAATACAATAATTGGTAACATTATTTTCTTTTAATATATTTTCAGTATATTTTTTGTCAACATAATCTATTATCGAACATTTTAATTTATATTTATTATGTATATATGTCACGATAGCACCTGGTGCTCCGCCAATTTCCATATAAGAACTAATAGTATTAAAATTTATATATTTTTCTACTATCTTTGAGAAAGTAAATTCTGTAGTTGTGGGTTTTTCCTTTTCCCAATATTTGCTCCAAAATTCTTTATTACTCCATTCTTTGCTCATTTATATAACTCCTGCATATTTCATATTTATTTTGGGCCTCTTTTGCATAGTCTTCATAAGTTTTAATTGCAATTTCTTGTACCAAACTATTAATTTTATATTCCATTTGAGAGATTTTAACGGATTGTAAGAAGCTTTTGACTAACAACATAAAAATAATGACTAAAAAAACTAAATTTACTGTTGATTCAATTCCCATCCATTTCCCAATTACAATTGCAATATTAGGAAATATACTTAAAATCAAGAAACATAACGAAAGAAAAATCCAATAAATAGAGTCCTCTATTTTCATTTGTGACTTCTTAATTTTATGAATTAAATAAATAAATAATGAAAAGGAAGCTATTACTAATAAAAATCTAAGTTGTAATGCCATTTTTTATCCCCTTTTTCTAAATTGCTGAATAAATATAATGGATAAACACATCAAAAACATATATTTAATGGATTGCTTCAAGTTTAAGTAACTTTCCCCCGCAATACGTTTGCTCATGACAACGGGTACTTCTTTAATAATAGATCCACTTTTAATAAGATATGAGATAGTATCTGGTTCTGGTCCGTAATTCATATTATTAGCAAATTCTTTAAGAACATTTCTTGAAAATAATCGCATACCTGATGTTGGATCTGTAATCATTGAACCTGTAGTAAGTTTTATTATTGTAGTTAGGACTCTTGCACCTAGCATTCTCATAGAATGACTTTTGGGACAATTGATAAATCTTGATCCAATTACAATATCTGCTTTTTCAGTCACCATACAATTCATCATTTCGGCTATATATTTTGGATCATGCTGTCCATCACCATCCAGTTGAATTGCAGCGTCATACCCATTTCGAAATGCGTATTTTATTCCTGATTGAAAAGCACCAGCTAATCCTAAATTAATTGATAAATCAATTAATTTATATTTTTTTCTGTGGCAAATTTCCGCGGTTTCATCTTTGGAACCATCATTTACAACTATATAATCATATTGTGGATAATTTGATATTATATTGTTTACAACTCTTTCTATGTTAAGACTTTCATTATAAGCTGGGATGATGATTAGAATTTTCATATTATTACTACCATTCGTTATAAATTGATTTGCTATGCGTTTTTAATTTAAATATATAGTGGTTATGAAATAGGTTTTATAATAATGCTAGGTAAATTATATATTTTTGAAAATAGAAATTATTTGTATAAAGATACATATTACTTTATTAAAACCAAAAGGTATACTTTTTGGTATTGAATTAAAAAGCACTTAAAACAAATAGATTTTAACACATAATAATCAAAAATTCAAGGCTTTATGATTTCTAGAATGTGCAATTTGACAGCAGACAAAAATTGTCCCAAAAACTATAACATCTGCATTTTCTTCCTCGACCAAAACCCTGATCATATCATCAGGTGCTAATGGCAAATCACATGCATTATAAACAATATAATCATAATTAGCCATCAATAATCCTCTCAAAACCGATGTCCCAAAATTCAAATTAATATAATTAGGTAGTACACGTACATTTATATGTTCTTCAGCAAATTTGTACATTTTCTCCAAAGTACAATCTTTAGAAGCATCATCTATAAGTATTAACTCATAATTATAAAAAGCTTTTTCAAGTGCTTTATAAGATAATTCCATACTCCGTTCAATATTACTTTCTTCATTATATCCTGCCAAAACTAATGTCACACTTTTTTGAGATTTCATCCTTTGCTCCTATCCATATCTGCTCTCTATACCTGATTTTTGCTAAAATCTTGCTACTTAAAACAGATGTTTCTCCCTGACGTATAAATTTCATAATTTACCAGAACTTTGTATTGGCTATTGTAATTAGTTAGGGCATCCATAATTTTATTTAATTGCACCACTATTGTGTTAATAACCACAATATCAATATATATATATTCTAAACTTAGTTCAAAAGTTATATTATCCGAAAATGATAAATATTTTTATAAGGAATCTATTTTATATATTGAAATTTTTTCAATTTGTATCTAATTATCTTTTGACAGATTTAAATTCTTCACTCCATTCATAATATCCTCCTCTTTGTCTACAACAATTGTATATTCTCAGTATATTTACAATAAAAATACATCTAGGGAAATATATAGATTAATCCATAAAGGTAATACGTTATGATAGCAAGACACAGAGCGCATTAGATAAAAATGCATCTAATAACAATCGAGGAGTAAATCCCAATGGACCATCTGCTTCGGAAGGTAAATAATATTATTAGTTTTGAGTTATAAATGATGAAGTAAATAAACTGTACTGCATTAATAAAGGTCTTCTCCCCTTGCCCCAGTAGTCTTAATTAAGTTTCTCCTTATCGTTTTTCTTTATGGTATCAATTCCGAAAGAAAAATATCAGAAGAACTTCAGGTGAACATATCATGCCGCTGGTTACTTGACCTTGATATTATGGACAAAGTGCCCGGCTATTCTACCATTTCGCAAAACAGATGTCACCATTTTAACGGCAACAGTCTCTTTCGGAATCTCTTTTATTGCATCTGCCCCTTAGGATAAATCAATAAGCAAAAAACAACCTATAACTAACACAAATATAAATATGCATACTTTTTCAAAATTTATTTTCTTGTTTTTCTAATGCATTAATTTATCCTACCTCTTACCTATAAGAATTTCTTTTCAATAATAAATACACATATTCCTTTTTCAAATTGTGGAAAAAATGGGGTAAAACATTTTTTAATTTCGCATAACTTCATTATATTTTTATATAACCCATACTAATCCATATATCGTTTCAGCATCAGGAATTTATAATTTTCTAATTATGCTTTCCTTACTAATCGTCCAATTTTCTAATACATACTTAATTTATATTTACCGCACTAATTTTTACCAGTTTTCCACAATCTCTGCTGCAGAATGTGCACATGTAATTGCTATCTAATTTATGACCACATTCACATACCCATCCAATTTGCCTAGCAGGATTACCTACCACAAAAGCATACGCAGGTACATTTTTAGTCACAACACTTCCAGCGCCAACCATTGCATATTCACCTATAATGTTTCCGCAAACTATCGTTGTATTTGCTCCAATAGAGGCTCCTTTTTTTACATATGTTTTAGTTATTTCCCAATCTGCACTAAATGCTCTAGGATAGAAATCGTTTGTAAATGTCATAGATGGACCTAAAAAAACATCATCTTCTATAATTACACCGGAGTACACATTCACATTATTTTGTATTTTCACTCCATTGCCAACTACAGCTTTTGTATCAATGTATACATTTTTACTAATAGTACAATTTTTACCAATCTCACAATTTTCTCTTATCTGTGCAAGATTCCATATTTTTGTACCATCTCCAATTTTTGCTTGTTTTGATACTTCTGCTGACGGATGAATAAATATTGACACAACTAGTACCTCCTTTAAAATTACACTTCTACTATTATATCAATTCTAATAAGAAATTCCTTTGTTCTGCAGTGTTCCCATTAAAACTGAAAAAACTAACATAGTGCATAATGCAACGCAAGAAAATATTCTTTCCCCAGACTTCGGAATATTTATATTCATTATAGTTATTCTCCCTAAAGTAGCAGCAACTATGAAAAAAAGAATATCTGAAGCAAAAAAAACTCTATGACCGCTAACAAAAATCGATGGCGCAAAACTCATCATTATTCCTGTGGTAAAAGCAGCCAAACAAAAAAATAAGATTGCATATCTTTGATAATTTGTCTGTAAAACATAAAGCAAGAGGATAATCAAAAGAATAAGATTAAATGTAGCGAAGAAAAAAGGCAAAAAAGAATCTTTTCCTATCCCCCAATAATATAGTTTCACCGAAAAATCATATATATAACCATCTATATCCAATGTTGTTATTAATTTTACTATTGTTATTGGTGCTACCAGAGCGTACAAAAAATAAAGCAACGGTAATATTGCCATGACATGAAAAATTATACTTTGTGTGTTTCTAAATACCAGAATAGCAGTAAATAATGCAATCAGAAAAAATACTAAAGATAATTCATTTACCAAGTGGTTATAATAATGCATAGTCCCTTGATAAATTTTATCAAGAAAAGTAAGCATCCCAAAATTAGGGAAGTATGCTGTTTGCTCGCCTATAGAACGATAAGAGCTAAAAGGGAGAAATACTATTGGCATACACTCCAAAATAAGTACTATTCCATACATAAACAAATTTTTTCTTATCTTTTTATGATTAAAAAAACAATAGGCCAAATATATGATACCGCCAATACAAATAATAACCATTGGCTGTTCTACATCGCAAGCATATATACCTAAAATCAACCCTGCTATCAGTTCCTCTTTTTTTACCTCTAATTCAAACATGTCTTTAATAAAAACCAAACATATAAAGAGGCTTCCACATAATCCCCAAAAATAATTAAACGCCCCTGTGGCCCAGAATATTCCCGATGACAATATATTAAATGGAAGTAAAAAAAACAAAAAACATACTCCCCAATTTAGAATCACATTATTATTTTTAACTGAATCCTTACTTATAATTATCGCACATTTAGATATCCCAATAATAAAGAAAAGAAGTATAGCTATATTAAATATCTTCCATATAATAAGTGGAAATGACATAATAAAAGAACCTAAAAAGTTTAATACAATTCTATTATTCGCATATAATTGTGTCAGATTCCCATTTTTTATTGATGTCGACATAAAATCATCATCACTTCCTGTTATCAAATGGATTTTACTATGTATAATAACCATACATAAAGCAAATATTAAAAATGGTATGTTTTCTCTTTTTCTAAATTTTACAAAAAAAGCATCCATTTTTAATTCACCTCCAAATACTCATCTGTTAAATAATAACGCTCATATTGTTTATCATCATTCCAAAAACCAATCTGATAAGGGAAATTATCATTAATCAAAAAACCAATACGATAATATCCTTTATCTAGATATTTAATTAAACCATTACATACTAAACCGCAAATATCATAATTATTGCCATTATTCCATCGTTCTGTAATGTCATCTCGTTTTTGCATTATTGTATTTAATTTATAGGTATTATTACCATCTGTTAATATAAAACTTCTATCTACTCTTAGCATTGTATTCGGTGTTTCTATTAGCCAACCCGACAAACATATATTCCCATCGCTTAAGTCCACATTTTCAATACCATACTCTGTAACATTACTAATTTCCGGTATTTCATTCAAATCTATTTTTCCTATTTTTTCATTATCATATAAAAAGGCAATGATAAACAAAAGAGGAAATGTAATTGATATTCCCAAAGTAGATATTATTTTTCTATTTTCGACTTTCATTTTTTATTACTACTTTCCTATATTCATAATAATAATTCCTACTAAAATTGCCCCCATTCCAATAATCTGAATATTATTTATACTTTCTTTTAGCAACAAAACACTTAATATTGAAATTAAAATATAAATGAGGCCAGAGGAAATAGGATATATAAAATTCAGATTAAATCTGGAAATAACTAACATATTCAATAAAAAACTGAAAATATATAATAACGCACCTATAAGTAATAACATTGGGATTCTCATTTCTATACAAGATGAAACATACGAAATTATTGCCTTATTACTTAGCCCCATTTTCAATAATATAAGTCCCAGCGCAGAACAAATTACATAAATTAACATCATTAAAATGGACATAATCATAATATTTCCTTCCAACATAATTTCTTTATATCTTAGATCTTTCTTTTTTAATAAACAAGCTCCCTAATTTTATCTAATACTTGTAAATCAAAGCATGCTGTCTTTCCATTATTAACATCATTTTTCCCGGTCCGAATACATTCTGCAAAGTATACAAGTTCATGCCTCAAAGGTTCTACATTAGGAATAAAAACGCGTTCTAAAATATTTTCTTGCTTATAAACAGGATTATATCCTGTATCAAGGCGATAATGTGTTCTTCTAGAAATTGTAATTGATTTATGGAGCAAATCACAATCTATAGTTTTAGAAAGAATTGGATATAAGACTACAAAATGGCGAAAGATTACTTCTGATTTAAATAAACTTCTTTTGACAATTTTATTTCCTGCACTTGTAAAAGGAACACCAGTATTAAATTTTGTACAGATTTATAAAAGGGATAAAATAAGAAGTATAATCCCTTTAGCGAGAAGCCCGATATTTGTTTGGCCAGAATTAATTTTCCGCGCAAAATTGTCTGGATTATATGTAAAGAATGTCCCAGTAAAATGTAATATAGAAAATTTAAGAAAAGGTGCCTTTGGGCATCCACATGACATTATTTGGGGAATATATGATATGTTACGATTTCGTATAAGGGTATGGAAAAAAGATTATTAGGTAAAGAAAAATTATAGTCTCCAGAACTAAAAGCGGAAATTATCTAATGTTATTTGAAAAATGGGGAGAGTGTTACCCTGTTAGCTCGGGAGTATCGTATCAGATCCAGAGTTGATATTCAGAAATGGAGATTCTAGTATAGGGAGAATGGTATCTCTGGACTATCTGTTACCCATGCAGACTGCCCGAAAACCACAGATATTCAGTAAACGGTGGATAGTGCGTACCTCGACTGCGAGGGAAAAATGTGTGATAGTAGACTATATTTCTATCACGGTATGGAAAGTTAAGTCTCGACTTTTGATACTGACATCAGGAGGTAAGTCTATGAGTTCAGAAACAACCATGGCGGATGGGCAGTGCCGTCTCCGGGAATGGGTCGCACAGAGCCGGGACTGCCAAGGCCGCCCAGCCGACATGAGCGTTGTCGAATGGTGCGCCTGCCGCGGCATCACAAAAGCGAATTATTATTACCGGCTCCGCCGTGTCAGAAAAGCCTGCCTGGAATCCATTTAGGAGAAAAGGCCTGTACAGCAGATGGTTCCTGTGAGGTCTGAACTTTTACAACATCAGGAGCAGGAAGGTGAAAATCCGCAGTTAGGACTGGATATTTCCATAAAAGGATTCTCCATCCGTGTAACGGAATCTACGTCCATGCTCCTTCTGGAATCGGTCCTTAAGGCGGTGTGACATGCTTAATGACACCACTTGTTTTAAAGCCGTGTATATCGTCTTCGGATATACGGATCTGCGCTCCGGGATGGGCCGGCTTGCGGTGCTGGTAGAATCACAGACTGGGAACAGGCCATATGTCCCTGATACGCTTTATCTTTTCTGCGGCAGGCGTCAGAGCGCATCAAGGGAGTTGGATGGATCCTGTTATATAAAAGACTCTCCGAAAGCCGTTTTCAGTGGCCGCACAGCATGGAGGAAGTACGTCTGCTGACGCAGCAGTTCCGCTGGCTGACGGAAGGGCTGACGGTCACACCGAAAAAATCCGTCAGGCCGGTGAAGCAGCGGAATATATGAGATGATTTTGTACAAAACAGAGAATCTTTCAGGCAGTCAGGAGCAGTTAGAAAATATCGACCATAACCTCCAGCTGGTATTGGAACAGCTGGCAGACTTAAAAAGACACCGTTTCAGCAGGTCATCGGAGAAACATGAGCCGGATTAACAGCTTTCCTTGATGGAGGTGGATGGGAAGATTGTATTCTTTAACAAATCAGAAGCCGTTGCCGCAGAAGGATCTGAGGAAGAACCGGAAGCCGTTCCCCGCCGGTATGGTTTTACCCCGGCAAAGGTCGAAGCGGGGGAACACCATGTGAAAGTATATGCTGGGAAGAAGACGGATGAGATCGTAAAGGCACTGCATCCGGAGTGCCTGTTAAGGGGAGGCCTCGTCTCTCCCCGTTGGAGGCAGCCGTGATGAACGCTAAATATGTCAATGTGGTGCGCTCTACCGCCAGGAGCAGGAGTTTGAACGCTATGGCCTGCACATTTCCAGGCAGAATATGGCGAACCGGACGATCCGGTGTGCGGACCGTTACCTTGCGGTCCTGTATGATTACCTGCATAAAAAATGTTCGGCTACCATGTGTTGCAGGCAGATGAAACGCCCGTGCCGGTAAATAAGGATGGCCGTCCCGCCGGGAGCAGAAGCTGCATGCGGGTATACCGTACCGAGCGGATGTATACAGAGCGTTGTGCATGAATACCAGCGGTCGCGCAATGCCAGCTATCCACGGGAATTTCTGAAAAAATTCAGAGGTATATGCCTCACAGACGGGTATCAGGTCTGCCACACGATCGAAGGCGGGCGGGAAGACCTGAGAATTGCTGGATGCTGGTCCTATGCGAGACGTAGATTTGATGAGGCGGTAAAGGCGCTGCCAAAGGCAAAGCAGAAGGACAGCCGTGTATACCTTGCACTGACCATGATCCAGACAATCTGTCGGGAAGAAAAACAGTTAAAAGAACTCTCCCCACAGCAGAGACAGAACCGCCGCAAGTAAAGTGTCAGAGCGCTGATGGAGGCTTATTTCATATGGGTGCGTGAAAACCTTCTGAAAGTGCCACACAAAAGCAAGCAGCGGGAAGGCTTCAGCTATTCGTTTAACTAGGAGAAATACCTGAAGGTATTTCTGGATGACGGCGAAGTTCCCATGGATAATAATGCAGCAGAACAGTCAATCAGTGGATTCTGCATCGGGAAAAAGAACTGGGTCATGATCGACACGGTTGCCGGTGCGAAATCCGGCGTAATCATTTACAGCATAGCCGAAACAACAAAAGCAAACAATCTCTGCTCCTCTGGTCACCGAATCTTCCAGCGAACTGCCGCAAGCCCGACAAAGCTGAAGTGAAATAATAAGACATTTTAAACGTTGACAAATATCCGACATCTGAAATGTATGGTAAGAGTCAAGAAATACAATTCTTATCAGGGAGAGGTTAGGAAAATCACATCTAAGTTCCTCAAATGTGATTTTCAAACAGAAGATCCGAATCAGAAATGGACAACGAATATCACTAAATTTACCTTGTTTGGCAGTAAACTATATTTACCCCCAATCTGGATATGTATATGGGACAAATCATAATTTTTGAGATCAATAACCGACCAGTACTAGAGCAGGTGATAAAGAGGCTGGATAAGACATTTTCTAAGATTTCCTAATAATACAGCCCTAGTATTTTATTCAAACCAGGGATGACAGTATCGGTATAAAACTTATCAAAAACAGCTGAAAGATAAAGACAATCGGTATAGCATGTCAAGAAAAGGAAACCGTCTGGATAATTTTGTGATAGAAAACTTTTTTGACATCTTAAAATCCAGACTGCTGTATTTGTGGGAATTTAGTTCTATGGAAGAATTCAGGTTGAGTTGGTAAATATATTGATTACTCAAACTTCGCACTTGAATAAGTGCCTATGCACCTTGAAAATCCAATAATAACTGGCGTAAAAATAACATGAAACCGTCTGGTTTTGATATAATTGAGTTGTTCAGAAACAATCATATATCCGGAGGCCCATGCTATGAATAAAAGTATAACACAAGACAATCAAA
>CATJCJ010000569.1 GCA_949738935.1 uncultured Eubacteriales bacterium
TATTTTGCCTCACAAATTCCGCAGCCCATTCCTCCGCCAGAAAACATAATAACAAATAAAAGAAGAATAAGCATAGAACTATCGCAGCCACAGGAATTGCCACAGCCTATTCCTCCGCCCTGCATAAGCATAATGATAAGTAAAATCCAGATAAATCCATTTCCACCAAAATTCATAAATAAAACCCTCCTAGATAAAAAATTATTTGTTACACAACTATACTATGGCATTAAAAAGTAAAAAATGACTAAATTTAAAAAAAAATAATAGTACAGGCTATAATTTGTCAATATTATTTTTTTTAAAATATGTAACAAATTACAATGATTTCTCATAGACTAAGTATTAAGATAGTTCCAAGGAGTTGACTTAAATGTCCGAATCTGAAAAAAAGGTTCAATTAATATTAGAATGTAGTATGACTCAGTCAAAAGAACTTTTAATAAGTGAAATAGCGACTCTAAAATATCGGCTTCCCTCAATAAACTCCTATGTTGTTGAAATATATGAAAAAGACCTTCCAAAATTGAAAAATATAGAAGGTCTTAAATCTGTTTATGAAAACGCTCGTATAACAGCGCAGATGAACAACGCCAGAAAACTGTTAAAATCAGAAATTGCTAATAACCAAGGATATAATGGCAGCGGAATAACAATAGCTTTTCTTGATACAGGAATAGCACCTATAAAAGATTTCACTTATCCAAAAAATAGAATCATTGCGTTCAAAGACTTTATAAACAATAAAACTGAACCTTATGATGACAACGGACACGGAACTCATGTCGCCGGAATATGTGCCGGAAATGGTACACTGTCTAACGGCAAATACAAAGGGATAGCTCCAATGGCAAATATAATATCATTAAAAACATTAAACAATAAAGGTAACGGAAACTCATCAGATGTCCTTGCCGGTATACAATGGATAATAGATAACGCAAAAAGATATAACATAAAAATAGCAAATCTCTCAATCGGTACTGAACCTCAAACAGCCGATGATCCTTTAGTAAAAGCTGTTGAATTTGCATGGGATTCAGGAATAGTAATAACAACAGCCGCCGGGAATAACGGACCAAAATCAGGAACAATAACCTCTCCGGGAACAAGTAAAAAAGTGATAACTGTTGGAACATCAAATGATAACAATTTTGTCAACATATCTGGAACGAGCGTAATAAATTTTTCTGGAAGAGGTCCAACAAAAGAATGTATAATAAAACCTGACATTTTGGCTCCGGGAACAGATATAATATCCTGTATGACTCCGACACCGTACGAAACAGAAAAAGAAGAGATTAAAAAAATTGATAAAAATTATATGAAATTAAGCGGAACGTCAATGTCAACACCTATGATAACAGGAGCCATAGCGCTTCTTCTTGAAAAATATCCGTCGATGCTTCCAAACGACATAAAATACGCTTTAAAGCGTTGTGCTGTAGACTTAAATTATCCCCATAACAGACAAGGCTGGGGAATAATAGATATTGAAAAATTAATTGAGGAGGAAGAACTTCATGTCAAATATTAACAAAATAATCGAATTAAACAAACTAATAAATAATAGCGGCTCTCTTCAAAATGATATAGCTGAAATATCGAATTTAATTAAAACAATGTTTCAAAAAAAGTATATTTCAAAATTATCAGAAGAGTTAAAAATACAAAAACAAAATCATCAAAAAAACCCTACAAAAGAAATTCAGTTAATTCAAGCTGTAAAACCTTTTATAAATCAAGAAAAACACAGTGATATTGACAAAATAACAGACACATTAATAAACATAACAACACTAATGGATATACAAAAAGATTTTCTTGAAAACGCTAAAAATGAGGAGATAAAGCAAAAAAACAAAAAACAAATTTTTGAAAACAAAACTTCAGAAAAAGAAATTCACAGAAAAAAAACCGCAAAAGAAGAGTTTTTGAAAGAGAAATCTCCAAAAAAACAAATATCCGCAATGAACACATTAATAACACAAAGTGAGGATACCTCAATAAAAGAAGACGGAATATATGATATAGATGAAGCGTGTCTTCTGTCAAATCAAAGTGTTACCCAAAAATCAAATCAAAATTTTTTAGCGATGTATATATTATTAATAGCAATGATTTTAAAAAATAATTAGACCTGAGTAATAGATGTAAATTGCAATATCAAATAGGACATTCATAGCAATTATAAGACAATGCTTAAGTTTTCTAATTCTTTGCTAAATAATTCATTAGGAGTAAGATATTCAGCAAAGTTTCTTGGAAGATTATTTATCCAATTCTGAAAGCCTTTAAAAAAGTTTGTGTATACAATATAAAAAAATATCCTTCTTGACAATAATGCAAATAAAGATGAATGTAAAAATTTGCAAAAAACAAGGAGGATTTTATTATGACAAAAGTATCAAAGGAATTATTAAGAAACTATTTAAAAGAACAAAATTTTAAATCATCAAATGATGTATTGACAACAATGAAAGAAATGTTTGTTAATGTTTTACAGGAAGCACTGGAAGCGGAAATGGACGCTCATTTAGGCTATGACAGATATGATGTATCAGAAAAATCAACTGACAACAACAGAAACAGATATTCCAAAAAATAGTTAAAAGCGAACTTGGCAATGTGGAATTAAATATGCCTCGTGACAGAAAAAGTGAGTTTGAGCCTCAAATTGTACCAAAGCATAAACGTAATATTACAGGTTTAGATAAAAAATACTGTCCCTTTATGCCAAGGGGATGTCACAGCGTGATATAGAAGACACACTTCGAGAAATTTACGGTTCAGAGATTTCGCAAGGTCTAATTTCACGTATAACCGATAA
>CATJCJ010000570.1 GCA_949738935.1 uncultured Eubacteriales bacterium
CCAAACACAACCGCCCCTTTATCCAATTTGGCTGCTTCTGCTAAAGTGCTAGAGAAATTTGCGCCATAGAATATATTATCCCCCAGCACCAAAGCCACTTTATCCAGGCCAATAAATTCTTCACCGATAATAAATGCTTCAGCCAGACCGTTTGGAGCCTGCTGCACTGCATATTCAAAGCGCATTCCAAGCTGTGCGCCGTCACCTAATATCCGCTCAAACACACCAATATCCGTTGGTGTAGATATAACAAGCACCTCCCGGATACCGGCCAACATCAAGGTAGATAATGGGTAATATATCATGGGCTTATCGTAAACTGCCAACGCCTGCTTGGATACGCCCTTAGTTATGGGATATAGTCTTGTCCCACTGCCGCCGGCTAAAATTATGCCTTTCATATTAAATCAGCTCCCACTCTTTCTAAAAATAACCAGCTTACTAGCCAGATAATTTATGGCGATTATATCACGTTTATTACACACTTTGCTACTACGTCATCTACCTGCCTCAACAGCAACAGATACATACCGCCGTCGTCTATAAACAAGGTGCCGACTGGCCAAAATTGCGCCAGGTGTGCTCTGCCTTAAACACAAAGCTGGAGTTTGTCCAATAGGCAAATAGTACTGCAATGAAGAAAGCCAAGGTACTAGCAGCAATATCTCCCATTGCCGGTTTCAGAAGCTTATAAGCGGCAATATTCACCAGCACTGTCAATATGCCAAACAGCAGATAGGCCAATGTTTCCCTCGCTAACGGTTTCATTTTCCCCGCTCCAGATAAGCTTTCACATTCTCAAAATAGCTCAAAGCGTGCTCAATGCAAACGTCCATATTATAATACTTAAACTCCGCCAAACGACCACACAAGAACAGGTTCTCATATTTCTCCACCTCGGCTAAATATTGCCGGTATACCTGCTGGCTTTCCTCTGTCAGCACAGGATAATAGGGAGTATTACCCACCTCTGCCTTAGGATCATATTGCAGGGGATATTCCGTCGCCACCACCGAGCCTTTAACCTCGCTGTCGTCATACATAATCTTGCGATACTCTGTACTTCTGGTATAGCCTGCCGCCTGGGGATAGGAGATAATCTCACTGGGCAGCATACTGGCCTTATCCGAATATTCATAGCGAATATCCAAGCTTCGATAAGGCAGCGCCCCGTATTTTAAACCAAACAACTCATCAATAGCCCCGGTATAAATAAGGCACTCCACCGGCTGGCCATCATAATACACTCTGCCCGCATTCTCATCTAATCGCAAATGCTCCAAAGCGTCCACATTCAACTGCACCTGGATATTGGGGTGCTTCAACATCTCCTCAAACAGTTTAGTAAATCCCTGCACTGGCAGATATTGAAAATCCTTATTGAGATAGCGCTCGTCATAGCCCATAGCCATCGGCACTCTATCCAACACGTATTTGTCAATCTGCTCTGGTTCAATGCCCCACATTTTAGAGGTATATGTACGGTAAGCCTTTTCAAAAAGCAATGTGCCATATGCACTGATGTCATTATCTGAATGCTCCACCAGCTCCAAAACTGGCACTCTATCCCGACCGTAAAATTCCTGCCTAAGCTTTGCCAGCAAAGGTTCAGCATGCTCCGCCCCCACTAGCTGTTGCACAGTCGTGAAGTTAAAGGGTAGGCGCACATACTTGCCATCTATGAAGCTAAGCAACTTGGTATTATGAGGGAAAAGCTCTCCATACTGCTGCAAAAATTTTATTACGGCAAAATTATTGGTGTTCAGAAAATGAGGCCCATAAACCTGCACCAAAATACCCAACTCATTATATTCGTCATACATATTGCCGCCGATATGAGAGCGTTTCTCTAAAATAATAACTTCTCGTTTTAATTCCTCCGCAATTTTTCTGGCTAATATACTGCCAGAAAAACCGCTGCCCACTACGATTATTTTTTCCATTATATCCTCATTTCCTTATCCATATGTTCTTTCAGCCAATTTGCTGTTTTCACAACACTTTTCTTAAAATCAGTCTTGCATTCAAAGCGAGTATCTCGATAAAGTGCTTCCAAATCAATTTGAGAATAATCTATATAACTTTTATCATCGTAACAGCCAAAATAAAGCCCTGCTTTAGGAGATAATATATCCCTAACCTCAGTAATAATTTCTCTAAAAGAGTTCAACTCACGCTTACCCACATAATAACTCATTCCATTATTACCTTTTTTCAAAATAGCTAACATTCCCTGAACCGCATCATCAATATAAGTCCAATCATGCTTATGCTCCCCGTCAATAAGCCTTAAATCCTCGCCAGATAATAACTGTTTTATAAAAGTATTAGTTGAACGCATAGAATAATCACCAACGCCAAAAACATTTGTAAAAAGCACTGTATTAAAATGAATGTTATATTCAATAGCCATTGCTTTTAATAAATCACTAGCCGCCTGTTTGGCTAAACCATAAACATTTTTTTTAGCAAAATACTCTTTCCCATCTAGCATAAATGCTTCCATTCTATATTGATAACTGGAACCGGCAAACAAAAATCTTTTGACCTGCAAGATATTAGCCTGTTCCATAGCAAGACAGGCAGCCTTAATATTTTCAACCTGTTTCAATATCTCTCTGCTTTCTGCCCCTGCCACACCAGCCCAAGCCAAATGCACAAAATAATCAACAGGCTTATTGATACAAACACTCAACCTCTCATAATCAATAAAATCACAAATTATTGGATTTATATTGATATGCTCAGGCAAATGAACAATTTCGCTTTCTTTCTTAACAACAGCAAAAACTTCATCGCCATTATTCAGAAATGCTCCAGTCAAG
>CATJCJ010000571.1 GCA_949738935.1 uncultured Eubacteriales bacterium
AAGTTAATAAAGACCTTGAGGCTCCGCCTCAAACTTCGCTCGCTTTTTGAAAAAAGCGAGGCAAAAACTCTTAAGCGAAACATTGTTTCGCCGAAAGAATAATAAATTTCTAGGCAAAAACAATAGTTTTTGCTTATTAAAGTTTAGGGTCAAGCCCTTTTCAAAGGGCTTGCAGGGTATGGGACAGCGTCCCATGGTTTTAATTTAGTGTATATGGGCTAAGACCTCAAGGTCTTAAAAATGTTAATTTTACGATTTGGAGGAGATAAAGTGAATTTTAAAAAAATATTTTTTTCCGCGGTTTTGACAGCCGGAGCTGTTTTTGTCTCGACAACGGCGTTTGCCTCAAATATAACTGTTAAACTTAATGGAAAAGAAATTTATTTTGATGACCAGCAGGCTGAAATTGTTGATGGAAGAACCCTTGTTCCTCTTAGAGGGGTTTTTGACTCTATGGGTTTTGATGTGGAATGGGACGCTTTAACAAGAAGTGCTGAAATATCGAATAATCTTAAAGATATTACTATGACTGAAAATATTAATAGAATTGTCGCTAATACAAAAACGATTGACATTGATGTCGCTCCTCAAATTTTAAACGGCAGGCTTATGATTCCTTTGAGGGCTGTCGCTGAGAGTGTTGACGCTGATGTTGAGTGGGATGGCAATACAAGAACGGTTTCTATTTATTATAATAAAAATATTGGCGTTGATTCTTCTATTGAAAATGTTGGTATGGATGAACAGCAGTATCTTAAAACTCTTATTTCTATTAAAGATGAGTTGAGAGATGTTGTTAAATCTATTCCTGACGCTGTTTTAACAAGTACTGTTAATATGGGAAATTTCTTTGAGACTGAAAACGCTGCCGTTAATACTGAACAGTATGACGAAATTAAAAGCAGACTTGATAAATTGGCTGATATTGAGGCTCCTGAGTCTATGGAGGGCGCTGATGAATGCGTTAAAGAGTATGTTGACCTTGTTAAAGAGATTATTGATTTTTCAAAAAATAATAATCCATCAAATACTTATGATAAAAATGACTCGGATTTTATGTCACATATTAACGATTTTAAATCTCGTCTTGAGGATATAAATTCCCGTTTTGGAAATTGTCTTCTTGAATACTTTATTGAGAACAAGGTTTTTTGGGAAAGCATATATGGTGAATCTGTTATTGATTTGCTCCTTTATTAAACTAAGGCAATATCTTGTGAATTTAAATTTGTTTTGGGAAATATCGTACAAAATGTAATTTGAACTCGCGGGGTATTGCCATAAATATTTTTTTGGGACTATCAGTATTTTTTCTTTTTTATTTGGAGGTTAAACAAATTATGGAAAAAATAAGAAGGTTTTTTGCCAAAACAGGAAATCAGGATTTGATATTGAGAGGAAATCTTTTAAAAGCGATTCTTTTTTTGGCAATTCCTATTGTTATTAATAATTTCATACAAACTATGTATAATTTGACAGATTCTTATTGGCTTGGGTTGATTGGAGCGAGACACCAGGCGGCTATAACTCTTGTTTCTCCTATTCAAGGGGTAATTGTTAATTTTGGTCAGGGTATAACTGTCGCCGGCTCGATTTTGATTTCTCATTTTGTCGGCGCTAATGATATAAAAAATGGTCGTCAAATGACAACTCAGATTTTTGTTTGCGCTATTATATTTTCATTAATATGTACTATTGTTTGCTTTATTTTTACTCCTTTTATTATTGCTTGGCTTGGAGCTGCTGGCACAGTTTATGATTATGGCGTCACTTATCTTAGGATAGCTGTTTTAAATATGCCGCTTCTTTTTACGGTAAATATTTTTACGGCTGTAAATCAATCTCAGGGTGATACTGTTAAGCCTATGCTTTTAAATTTTTCGGGAATAATTTTTAATATGATTCTTGACCCTTTGTTTTTGAAAGTATTTGGCTGGGGTGTCTTTGGTGTGGCTTTCGCTACTTTTTTGTCTACGGTTCCTTGTGCTGTTGTCGCGTACATATCTCTCAGAAGCAAAAAAAATGATTTTTATATTTCTTTTAAAGGATTTAAATTTGATAAAAAGAAGCTGAAAAAAATTATTAAAATTGGACTTCCAACAGCTATTGGCGGAAGTACAATGCAGTTTGGCTTTTTGCTTATGAGTAAAAATGTTCTGGAATATGGTGATTTGGCTGTCGCCGCTTATGGAATCGGAAATAGAATAAACGGAATTATTTCTATGCCCTCAACCGCTACTGGTTCTGCTATATCTACAATTGTTGGTCAAAATCTGGGCGCCGGTCAGATGAAAAGAGCTGAGGAAGGGTATCGGCTCGCGAGAAAAATGATTGTTATTTTTTTATTTGCCGGCGGTATGATATTGTCTCGTTATCCTGTCTCAACTTCTATTGTGAGAATTTTTTCAAATGATAGTCAGGTTACTATATGGGCGGCTGATTTTCTCTCAATTATGGCTTTTTGTTGTTTTACAAATGGTGTGCATGATACTACAAGAGGACTTTTTCAGGGCTCCGGTCATACTTTTATTCTTATGTTCCTTGATGTGGCCAGACTTTGGGTTTTTAGATTCGCCACAATTTATGTTGGACGAGAATGGCTTGGTATGGATGTTGAGTGTATTTGGTATTCTGTCGTCGTCAGTAACGCTATCTCGGCTTTTATTCTTTGGTTGATGTATAAATTTAAGATTTGGCAAAGAAACGCTGTGAAAATTAGTTAGAGCCTGTCTAAAAACTATTAAAATATCCAAAAAATCAGTGAAAATAATATCATTACGTTTCAAAATGATATTATTTTTGCTGATTTTTTGTGTAT
>CATJCJ010000572.1 GCA_949738935.1 uncultured Eubacteriales bacterium
AGGTACAATTTTCAAAGACTCAGTTTTTTCATTTTTAGTTAAACCTATAACATCAAGAAATGTTTTTCCTATCAATACATTGCTTTTATACCATTATTTATGGTATAATCTAATCACTAAGATGTGAGAGAAAGGTGATTAGAAATGAAATATTGTTTAAGATGTGGAAAAATTTACGCTGAATCTTATGACGAATATGAAAGAGAAACTTGTACTTTCGAGGGGTTTCCCCTTATCGAAGACCCTGATATGACAGAAGAAAAATTTCTTCAACTATCAGAAAAAGAAAAGGACGCTTATGAGTTACATATTTTGGATTTATGCAGACAATCTGAATTCTTTGATGAAAGAGATTATGAGCGTGAAACAAGTCCGGATGATTATTATTTTACTTATCGTTTTGATAAATATGAACAGATTACCGGTGAAAAAGCACGTACAAAAGAAAATGAACTTTATCATAAAATGAGGTTAAAAAATAAAAGTATTGAGGAAAATCGTCGTTATGCCCATACTATTGACACAACCCCTAAGAATGTCCCCAAATGCCCAACTTGTCAATCCACTAATTTAAAGAAAATTTCTGCTTCATCAAAGGTTATCAATACAGCGTTGTTTGGATTGTTTGGCTCTAAAAGGCATAAAACATTCCACTGCAATAACTGCGGATATGAGTGGTAGGGTAGGGTGAAAATCAAAAGTCCCAATCTCAGTGAAATTCTTTTAAATTTAAAGTTTAAAAACAGAATTTACTGAGATTGGGATAATTACATTATATCATCAATATATTTTTCAGGCTGTTTCGGTTTCAATGTCTTCAGCCGCCTTAAGAAGAGTATTCATATCAAACTCATCTGTTAAATCATATTTTTTAATAAGACGATAAATAAATCTAAGACCTTTGGCGGTGACTAAAGTAACAGGAGTATTAAATTTATTGTTTATTTTTATTTTGAAATAATCTTGTTTCGTATATTTTCGCAGCGGTAAATTGTAACCTGTTTGTTTGCTTAAAACGTTACTCACTCTAAGTAAAGCGCAAAGCTCGGTTCTTCCTTTTTCTACCAAATCAGCAACCTCTTTGAGAGAATATAAACCATTATACTTTATGATATCACGGGCCATATTGGCGTCAGGCAAAAGGGCGGCGTTTTCTTTCTCCAGATGGGAACGCTGCTCTTTTTCGTGTTTCAGCTCAGTGAAAACTCTAATCATAAAATCAGGGTCATTCATCATTTTTTCCGCTGTCGAGGCGGTTATGTAAGCACCATGTTTACGAATTGACGGGAGAACCTCGTTTGTTACCCAGCGCTTAAACTTTTTTGCTGTTGGGAGTTTGCTTGAAAAGATAAGACTGTAAACCCCGCTTTCATTAATAACGGTCATTTTCTGTTTTCCGCCGGGGTTGCCCTGAATTGGGGCATCCTTTTTATCTTCATTATCCACATGCGCTGATATCGCGTTTCTCGCTTTTGCGTACCCCAAAATTCCAGCAACGTCTTTACCAACAAAATAGGGTTCGCCGTCAATTAAAATTGTTCTTACATCATTTCCGCCATAATTAAAAATTCGCA
>CATJCJ010000573.1 GCA_949738935.1 uncultured Eubacteriales bacterium
GAGTTCATCTTATGACACTATCTATAATTTGCATTTCCATTTCGATTGTTGCCTATTTGGGCACCGTGCTTGTAATTGGTTTTCATTACGCAAAGAAGAACGAGTCCGTTTCCGATTTTTACTTGGGCGGAAGAAAACTCGGCCCGCTTGTAACCGCCATGAGCGCGGAAGCGTCCGATATGTCCAATTACCTTTTGATGGGGCTTCCCGGCCTTGCCTATCTTTCAGGTCTTGCTGATGTGGGGTGGACGGTGATTGGCCTTGCGATTGGTACTTACCTAAACTGGTTCCTGACCGCAAGACGGCTGCGTAGATATACCTACCTGACAGGCTCCTATACGCTGCCGCAATTTTTCTCCCGTCGATTTCGGGACGATAGAAACATTTTAGCGGCGATTGCCGCCGTGATTATCATTGTGTTTTTCATTCCCTATACAGCTTCCGGCTTTGCCGCCTGTGGCAAGCTCTTTTCCTCGCTGTTTGGTATGGATTATATGACAGCTATGGTGATCTCCGCTGTTGTCATTGTGGGCTATACTGCGGCGGGGGGATTTTTGGCTGCGTCCACAACAGACTTCATACAGAGCATAATTATGACAGTTGCCATTGTATTTGTCTTGGTGTTCACCATTATTTCAGCGGGCGGCATTAGTGCTGTCATTGAGAACGCTAAATCAATACCTGGCTTTCTCTCCTTTACGGCTTCTTATGTGGAGCAGACGGGAGCAAGTGAGCCGTATAGCCTACTGCATATCTTTACAACGGTTTCGTGGGGGCTTGGCTATTTTGGTATGCCCCATATCCTGCTGCGGTTTATGGCAATCGAAAATGAAGAAAAACTGAAAACCTCCCGCCGCGTTGCGTCCGTATGGGTGGTGATTGCTATGGCGGTTGTTGTGGCAATCGGGATTGCGGGCAGAGCTTTAAGCAGTACGGGGCTGATTCCTGAATTGTTCGGAAATGATACGGAAACGATCATGGTTCAGGTGTCCGGCCTGCTTTCCAGCTACGGGGCGCTCCCTGCGCTTATGGCTGGGCTGATTTTAGCGGGTATGCTGGCAAGCACAATGTCTACTGCGGATTCTCAGTTGCTTGCCGCGTCCTCCAGCGTTTCCCAAAATATTTTACAGGAAAAGCTGCACCTGAAGCTGACAGAAAAGCAGAGTATGCTTGCGGCCCGATTGACCGTTATTGTGATAGCCGTTCTTGGCATTATCATAGCGAAAGACCCCGACAGCTCCATCTTTGGCATTGTGTCCTTTGCGTGGGCTGGTTTCGGGGCGGGCTTTGGCCCCATTGTGATCTGCTCCTTGTTCTGGAAGCGCACAACGCTGTCTGGCGCAATCGCTGGTATGGCCGCTGGTGGTGTTATGGTATTCGTCTGGAAATACTTTGTAAAACCGCTGGGCGGCGTATTCGGTATCTATGAGCTGCTGCCAGCCTTTTTGACAGGGATTACGGTAATTGTCATTGTCAGCCTGTTCACAAAAGCGCCCTGCAAGGAGATTGTAGACGAGTTTGAAATGGTTAGGGCAAATAAGGATTTGACATGAAGAAATCTTACTTAAAGTATTTTGCGGGGCTTTTATTCTTCGGCTCAAATGGGGTAGTCGCAAGTTATATTCACCTCTCCAGCTATGAAATTGTCCTGCTACGCTCCATATTGGGTATCGTTCTGTTGCTCGGATTGTTTTTTATCACAGGACACCGTTTTACCGCGTTCCAGCATAAAAAGGACTTGCTGTTTATCGCCCTTTCCGGCGTTGCTATGGCGGCGGACTGGTTGCTGCTGTTTGAAGCCTATGCACAGATCGGCGTTAGTCTTAGTATGCTTATCAACTACACAGGCCCCGCGATTGTAATTGCGTTTTCGCCGCTGTTTCTCAAAGAGCGGATCACGCTTGCCAAAGTAATTTCCCTTGCTGCTGCGCTGCTGGGCGCGTTCTTTATCAGCGGGCAGGCAGCGGCGACAGGAATAAATGTATGGGGCTTGCTGTGCGCTGGGCTGTCATCGGTTGCTTACGCCGTCATGGTGCTGTCAAACAAGCTGGCGAAAGAAATTACAGGGACAGAGAACGCAACGATACAGCTTTTTTGTACTGCTGCCGCTGTAACGGTTTTTGTTGGCTGCAAGCAAGGCTTCTCCATCGAGATTACCACAGGTGACTGGCCTGCTGTTCTGCTGCTGGGCCTGCTAAACACAGGCGTTGGTTGCTACTGCTATTTTTCCGCGATTGGTGATCTTCCCGCACAGTCCGTAGCAATATGCGGCTATTTGGAGCCGTTGTTTGCTGTGCTGCTGTCGGTATTGGTTCTGCATGAAACGATGGCCTCTCTGCAAATGTTGGGAGCGGCATTGATTATTGGGGGTGCTGTTTTCGGAGAGTGCTATAAAAGGGAGCATTGTTCATCTGTTAAGCATTGACATTGATTTGACTTACAATTAGGAAGCCGTTGTTTAACGGTTATCGGCTACGGCGGCTTTGAAAGGTATATGATTCAAGGCCGCCGTTTTCCTTTTGAAAAAAGGATTTTCGGGGGGTGTGTTAAAGTCGCCCATTTTTAAGGACACGGCGGTATCAGGGAGGTATCGTCGTGTTTTGCTTTCTTTTGCTATATCAACATAGCAATAGTGACCTATCAAAAAAAGCCCGGCCACCGCCGGAGGACAGCGCACTCTAAAGGGTGAACTGTCAGACTACATCTATACTGCGCACAATTCCCTTGCCCTCGTCTGCATTTTGCGGACGAGGGCATTTTTGCGTTTTCCCGAAAAGATTTTGAGAAATCCGGCCTTTGTTTCCGGCGTAATCA
>CATJCJ010000574.1 GCA_949738935.1 uncultured Eubacteriales bacterium
CGACACGATAATTCTCGGTTATCCGAATTGGTGGGCTGATCTGCCTATGCCCGTGTATACGTTTCTGGAGGAATACGATCTCGGAGCAAAGACGATAATTCCGTTTGTTACACACGGCGGCAGCGGATTTTCCAACACGCGGAGAACTATTTCCGATCTTCAGCCTGGAGCATTCGTGAGCGATAATTCCCTGAATTTGTCGCGAAATGATATTCTCGGAAATGAGAACACAATCACGGAATGGGCGGAAAGTCTTGATATAAATACCTCCGTGCCGCTTTCGGCAGCACCCTCGACCAACGGAAATACGGTTCTCACCGCAGCGGCGGACGCTAACAATTCCCAAACGCTTTATCTTTGGGAGGAGGGCAACGCTCCCGACGTGACCGAGTACACCGTAAATAACGGAAATTATTTTGATGATCCCGATTTTCGTCCGTATGTGGTGTCATTTCCTGTTCCGGAGGGCACGGAGGTCAAGGGCGCGGCGCTTATCTGCGCGGGCGGAGCGTTTCAGTTCCGCAGCGATAATCCCGAGGGAACGCCCGTTGCGGAGGAACTGAGCAAGCTCGGTTATCAGAGCTTTGTTGTTAATTATCGGCTGCGCCCGTACACACAGGAGGAGGGCGCGCTTGATCTGGCGTGGGCGGTGAGGTTCGTACGAAAAAATGCCGATGTTTACGGGATCGACGAAAAGGATATCGCGGTTATGGGATTTTCGGCGTGCGGTATTCTCGCGGGCGAAATGCTGCTTAATTATGACGGCGCGGTGAACGGTACGGCTCTCGACGCGGATTATGTTCCTGATACGCTTGACGAGGTTTCGGCGGACGCGGGCGCGGACGGAATGATCTACTCATTCTATGGGCGGTTGAGTGTGGCTTCCACTGACAGCGAAAAATTCGCGCAGTCCGATCTTCCGCCGACATATTTCTGTTACGGAACACGCGACCCGTTTGTGCGGCAGTTTGAGCTGAATGTAAACGCTCTCCGAGAGGCAAACGTTCCCGTAGAAGTGACCGTGCTTGAAGACACTCCGCACGGATACGGATATACCAGAGGTTGGATTCCCGCTTATGCGGAATGGTTAGAGAATATATTTAAGAACAACTAAGGAGAGCAACTAAATGAACAGACCATACGTTATATGCCATATGTTGACCTCGGTTGACGGTAAGATAGACGGCGGATATATGAGCGCACCTGAGTGCGCCGAAGCCTTTGCGGAATACGCAAGCCTGCGCAAAACATTTGACTGTTCCGCAACCTTGTATGGAACGACCACAATGCTCGGCGGCTATTCCGACGGACTCGCAGAGAATATTCCGCGCTGTGAAAATAAAATACCGCGCGAGGATTTCATTGCTCCGAATGATGAAAAAAATTATATTGTTTCGGTCGATCCGAAAGGCGTTCTCGGTTTTAATTCGGGTTATATCGAAAAGAAAAACCGTCCTCGGGCGCACGTTATCGAGGTGCTCCTTGAAACGGTTTCGGACGATTATTTGGGATATCTGCGAAACGTCGGAGTGTCGTATATTTTTGCGGGAAATGACAGCTTGAACTGCGGGTTTATGCTTGAAAAGCTGTACAGATCATTCGGGATAGAGCGGCTGCTTGCGGCAGGCGGCGGGCTGATGAATTGGTCGCTCGTTCAAGATAATTTGGTAGACGAGCTGAGTATCGTTATCGCTCCCGCTGCGGACGGAAATTCGGCGGCAGCTTCGATTTTTGAAAAGGCGGATTTCCTCCCCGAAAGGAAACCCGCGGTGTTCCAAATCAAGGATGTAAGGAAAATCGGCGATACGGTTCATTTGCAATATACGGTTAAAAGGTGATCAAATGAAGAAGATAATTTTAGGCGCGGATTTGGAAGTATCCGCAATCGGTCTTGGCTGTATGGGATTTTCTCATGCTTACGGTGCTCCGACAGACACGGAAACCGCCATAGAATCGATACACAAAGCGGTTGAAATGGGGTATGATTTTTTCGACACGGCGGAGGTCTACGGAACTGCCGATGACCCTCACCAAAACGAAATGCTTGTGGGAGAAGCACTGAAAGATGTTCGCGATAAGGCGATAATAGCGACCAAATTCGGGGTAAAATTCGATTTAAATTCCCCCGAGATCAACAAACCGCTTATTCCGGATTCGCGTCCCGAAACGATACGTTCGTCCGTTGACGCGTCGCTGAAACGGCTCGGCACGGATCATATCGACCTGTATTATCAGCACCGCGCCGATCCGAATGTTCCCGTTGAGGAAGTCGCAGGTGTTATGTCGGAGCTTATTAAGGCGGGAAAGATCACACATTGGGGATTGTCGGACGCAAACGAGGAACAGCTTCGCCGCGCCCATAAGATCTGCCCCGTGACCGCGATACAGAACCGCTATTCAATGATGGCTCGGTGGCACGAAAACTTATTCCCCGTGCTGGAGGAATTGAAGATCGGATTTGTGGCATTCTCGCCGCTTGCCAACGGTTTTTTGTCGGGGAAATACGGCAAGGGAACGCAATTTGACAGAACACTTGATTACCGCAGCGCAATGCCACAGTTTACCGATAAAGGTGTGGAACAAAACAGTGCGCTGCTGTCACTGCTTAATAAAATCGCCGCGGAAAAGAATGCTACTCCCTCTCAGATCTCGCTTGCGTGGATGATGTGCAAAAAGCCGTATATCGTGCCTATTCCGGGTACACGCAAGACGGACAGATTAAGGGAAAACGCCGCTGCCGCGGATATCGTTCTGACAAGCGATGAGATCGCTAAGATAGACAGAGCGTTGGATAATATGGAAATGTCCCCCGTTTTCGGCGGGTCAAAAATAATTAAGGAGTGATCTTATGAGAAAGAATTTTGGAGTTAAGCCGTGGTTTTATCCGCTGCCCGTGCTGATCATCGGCACTTATGACGAGCAAGGCGAACCCGACGCAATGAACGCCGCATGGGGCGGACTTTATGAGTCGAATATGGTTGAGCTTTGCCTGAGTGCTGGGCATAAAACTACGCAGAACATCAAGGCAAAGGGTGCGTTTACCGTGAGCTTTGCGGACGCGGCACACGTTACGGCTTGCGATTACGTGGGAGTGGTCTCCGCGAACGACGTTCCCGACAAAATGAAAAAAGCGGGATTTACCGTTACAAAAAGCGAATTCGTCGACGCGCCGATCATTAACGAGCTTCCCATGACGTTGGAGTGCAAACTCGCAAAGATCACCGAGGACGGCAACATTATCGGCGAGATTGTCAACATCAGCGCCGATGAGAGCATTCTCGGCGAGGACGGTATCATTGATGTTTCCAAGCTGCGCCCTATAGCATTTGAGCCTGTCAAAAACGGCTATCACGTTCTCGGCGAGCGTGTGGGAAATGCCTTTAAGGACGGCGGGGCGTTGAAATAACTGCTTGTAAATTGAAATCCTCCAATTTCCTTTTACAATAAATCGAAAAGATCGGGCCGTACGGTTCGTTCTTTTCAATTTATACCTTTGGGTAATAGCTGATAAACCAAAAGGAACTTCTCAAATGACAGCGTATCTGTTAAAATATAATTACAAAACATTACAGGAGGAACGGTTATGGAATTTGCAACATTGAATAACGGCATCAAAATGCCGATTTTGGGCTACGGCGTGTATCAGGTGAGCAATGAGGAATGTGAGCGGTGCGTGCTGGATGCTGTAAGCGTCGGCTATCGCTCAATTGACACGGCGCAGGCTTACGGTAACGAGGAAGCGGTGGGAAACGCCGTCAAAAAGTGCGGAGTGGCACGCGACGAGCTGTTTATCACCACAAAGGTATGGGTTTCCAACGGCGGCTATGAAAATGCTAAAAAATCGCTTCGGGAGTCGCTGAGTAAATTGCAGACGGATTATATCGATCTTGTGCTTATTCATCAGCCTTTCAACGATTACTACGGCACTTAC
>CATJCJ010000575.1 GCA_949738935.1 uncultured Eubacteriales bacterium
CCACTCAGAGAAAAATCCGTTGACAGAAAAATTTGTTTGTGCTAAAATGACAGCACAAGGTTAACTTTGCATTACTTAAAGGCAACGGCACGATTTTGAATGAACACCATAATTGTGACCAAAAAAGAAAGGAAAATAATGATGTCAAACTTTACAAATAGTGGACTGGTAGCGTACTGCAAAACAGCTTTAACCAAAAACACCGCCTATATGTGGGGCGGATTGTTCCGTACAATTACTCCGGATTATATCAATCAGCTTAAAGAAATTTATCCGAAATAATATGTGCAGCCCCATTTAGGTGTGCTTGAAAATTTAGCGAACAAAGGATACTATGGCTGTGACTGTATCGGCCTGATAAAATCATATTATTTTGGTGGAATCGGCTCGCCTAATTACGTAAGCAGTAAAGATTATAATGTTCCTACGATGTACAATAATGCTGCTTTAAAAGGTACAATTGATACATTTGACAAGGTGCCCGGTCGTTTAGTAATGACAAGCGCATTAAACCATGTGGGAGTATACATTGGTAACAACCAGGTAATAGAATGTACTCTAAAAAATGAAAGTGAAAAGGGTGGTGTAATTCAAAGTGCATTTAGCACTAATACTTGGGCAAAATGGTGCCAGTGTATTTTTATCGATGATGCGACCGGCTCTAACGAACAAAGTGTTAAAAATATATACGTTTCACTTGGTTCGGCAAAAATAAGAAAAGGTCCATCAACATCTTACGAAGCTGTTGGACAATGCACAAAAGGCGGATATTATCCTGCTTCTAAAATCGTATTACCCTCCGGCAGCAGTCAGCGTTGGTTTCAGCATGCGGGTACAAGTTATTACTCGGCTTTAGAAGAAAATAATTCTCCCCTTTTTAATCAATATGGAACATATATTGTCGGTAAAACCAATGCGACCGTTAATGTAAGAACGGATGCAAGTATTTCAAGTACAGTAGTTACTAAGCTTTCAAGCAATGCTACTGTTTATCTCACCGGAGTAACAAAGACGTCCGGCGGTTATACATGGGCGCAAATCGTATATAACGGCGCTCTCTGTTGGTGTGATAAACAATGGATTAATTCTTAAGGTGGTTGTCAAATGAAAAAAAACTCATTATTTACTGTTGCGATAATTGCTTTGTGTTTAAGCGGTTGTAATATAAACAACAATGGAGACGAACATAATTCTTCATCTCCCGATTCGCAAATTACAAGCAGTACATCATATGAAGAGATCACAGTCAATGAAGATAATGCAAATACAGACGGTGCGTCAAATTCTGAAAACGCTCCGCAGGAAATAGAAAATGTTTCTCATGATTCTCTGCCGGAAAATGTTGTTATCAGTATTTTGGGGCATACTTTAAGCGACAGTGACCTCACTGAAATAAATTTCGGCGAAAACGGCATATGGAATTTAGCAAAATATGAAGATTTTGTATATTTGTCAGAGCCGGAGAAAAATGATTTCAAAAAGTATATGGTCGGTGATGAGATTTGCGGACTTAAATTAACATCAGCCCGCAATGTATTTAGCAATGACTACTTGGATAATGAGTTTCATGAAGAATATCGCTACACAAGTGTTGCTAAGTTTGAAGGCACATTAACTATGACCGGAGTATTAACAATAGCAGAAGATGACGATGCAAACCTTATGACTAAGAATGGCGATATTACATTTTCCACAGAAAAAAGTACTTTCCCTATCATAAGCGGATTGCCCAATAACCATTACTATAGTATACGGTGTGGAAATATTAATGACGGTGTTATTTCTGAACTTTTAAATTTGCCTTTAGGAGAAGAAATAACCGCTAAAATAACCGTATCTGATATAACATTATATTCCGCAATGCCTGTAGATGCTTATGTGCAGTGTCAGGTTGATAGTATAAACTTACAATAACAATGCTAAAAATAAACACAAAATCATTTAAAAAATAAAATTCTGATTTGCACAATAATGTCAAAACACCGATTAACGCCATGTAATCGGTGTTTTGCAATTTGTTATTATAAGACAGTTTCATTTACATTTTCCGCGTTTTCGGTGCATGCTTTTTTGATACTTTTTCTTCTGTTTTCACATCGTCGAACTCTTTCATAAACTCAATAGGTACCGGTTTTGGCGGAAACTTCTCCAGCACCGCTGCCTCGACCTCACGGCTGTCCGCATACTGCACCTTGCGTTCGGATTTTTCCTCAATCGAATAAGCGTGCTCAAACTTAATTCCCCACTTGAAGAACAGCTTCAACCTTGTTTTCATCGGGTGGCAGCCCGTTTTCATCACGATAAAGCAACCTTTCGGCATGGACTTCAACTCGTCCACGGTCATAAGAGGACGTTCTATCATTTGAAGTTGACGATTACTCCCGTCCCTGCTGCTTGAGCGTGTTACCGTTCCGCTGAGAACGGTTTGCTTACCGAGGTTTTGGGACATGGCCTCGGCGGTCTTGGAGTTGGGCGCAAACGCACCGAAAAGTGTACATTGGCAGTTGTCGACGATGATTTCTGCGCCCTCTTTGCCGTAGGTTTTCTCGAATTGGGCGAGTGACTGAATTATCGCCACAATGGAAACCTTTCGGGAACGTGAAGCAGAAAATATCATCTCTAATCCGTCTATCTTGGGCAGCGTCCCAACCTCATCCATATAAAACATTACACGCTTATCAAGCGTTCCGCCTTTCTCATCTGCGACCGTCAGTATTTCACGGTAGAGCTGCTGAAAAATTAACGAGATGAGGAAGTGCTTAGATAACGATAGGTAAGGCTTTGATACAATCTCCGCCTTTTCCCCC
>CATJCJ010000576.1 GCA_949738935.1 uncultured Eubacteriales bacterium
TTGTTTTTTGCAAATTTTTACACTTATCTTCATTTGCATTATTATCAAGAAGGATTTTTTTTATACTGAATACACAAATTTTTTTAAAGACTCGCTATTCATTTATTTATAGCAATCCAACCTAAAAATAAACAAGTTCGTTGACGAAAATAATTTTTATCTCGTCTCCTTTTGTTCATTTTTAAATTGAATTGCTATAATTTTACATCATAAAGCTCACTTTCAACTATTTTGGGGAATATCCATTTCCGCTGTTATCAGTTGATTTTTCTAATATTTCATATCTGTAATACTTAAAATGTGCATCCATTTCTGCTTCATATGTGCTCTTATCACGGGCTTTCTGTAATAAATTTAATTTCATTTATTATTCTATAATAAGTTGTTTCACTAGCACCTATCATCTTTATAGCCTGTTTTTTCGTTATTTTATGTTCTTTAAATTGTTTATATACGTGAATATAATCCTCTGCTTTATATTTTTTAGGCCTTCCAAATTTAATGCCTTTAGCCTTTGCTGCCGCTATACCCTCAGACTGTCTTTGTATAATGTTCTTTCTTTCATTTTCGGCCACATAAGAAAGCAGCTGCAAAACCAAATCACTTATAAACGTACCTAAAAAATCTTTATTTTGTGTTGTATCTAATATAGGAATATCAAGTACAATAATATCAGCGTTTTTTATCTTTGTTATAATTCTCCATTGTTCAATAATTTCATTATAGTTTCTTCCAAGTCTATCAATACTTTTAACAATGATTATATCTCCCTTTTTCAATTTCTTTATCATTTTCTGATATTCATTTCGCTCAAAATCTTTTCCGCTTTGTTTATCCATAAAAATCTTATCAATATGTTTTCCGCATTTCCTCAACGAAATAAGTTGTCTATCTTCATGTTGTTTTTTTGTTGATACTCGTATATATCCATAAATCATTATTAATCACCTCTTATTATATATTTATAATATTTAGAGCCAAAAACAAGTTTAAGATATACCTTAATTTTAAACAAAATAAAAGCAGGAATTTTTTATTCCTGCGTAATAAATTCGGTGAAAAAGTCTCCAATTATTTAACTATAAAAATAAAAATAAAAGGAAGATTATCTCTTATTTCACAAGTTATTTAACATCAAAATGTTTCCAATTGTTAAAATCACGAGCGTTTCCTGTAACCTTATATTCGCATACAGGCGTTTTAAAATTAAATATATTAACTTTACGTGTAGTACTTAAATTGTTATCAATAATATCATAATAAGAATTTCCATAATTATCACTCTCTATATTAGCAATATCAAGAATACTTTTTATAAAATTAGCGTTTGATAATTCGGCATCATCATTAATTTTAATAGGAACCTCCTCGGAATTTTGAGGTTTAATCATTAACGCAGTTATAATAGGTTCTGAAAGAGCGTCAGCACCATCCCATTCTATTTCATATGGAGGATGTCCATGGTCACCAAGTATAATTATTGTAGAATTATCATATATTTTAAGTTGTTTCATCTTTTCAATATATTCAAATATAATCTCAAATTCTCCTCTAATAGTCGAGTTTGAGTATTCTCCCCTATTTTGAGCTTTATAAACATCTGTTGTAAGAGAAGAATTCTGATATAACTTAGAAATTTCCTCTGATGAACTATGAGCACCGTTCAAATGAATAAAACTAAATGTTTTATTTTTATTATCACTATTCATATCATGATTTTTTATATAATCATAAAATTTTAAATCTGAATCAATTCCTACATTATCGTCAACAATATCGCCTTCTCTGCCATTAGAAGTTGAAATCAGGGCTTTGCCATAAGTTATAAAATTGTTTGAAAAATTAGGTTCTATACCATCTAAAAAATAATTTTTACTATAATAAGGTGCCAGCTTGCCTAATGACATTTTTAACATTATTTCTAAAATTCCATTTTCACCAATATAATTTATCTCAAAATTCTCATTGGTTACTTTAAGATTATCAGCCTTTCCAAATAAATCATCAACATCACTATAAGTCGTTGATTTATCAATAAGTAGATTAACATCATAACTATTTTCATGCAAAATATCGGCCAAAGAATAACTGTTCCAAGCTTCTTTTAAGTACGCGTCAATGTTGTTTTCCTCATATACATATTCAAAACCAGTAAGCATCTCAGGTATACTTGGAAACGTATTAGTATAGCAAGCCACATTATTTCTATAATAAGTAAATCCTGATAACTCATTTTTCATTTCAGGATACTTTTCGAGAAAATCATCAAACCAAACTCCATCTAATCTATCAACAAGAAATACGACTATATTACTATCCTCAGATAAATTAAGTAAATTCTCATAAGAAAGTTTATAATCCAAATTTCGTCTTCCCATGTCAATATTATTTAATCCTATATAAAAAATTGTTTGGACTATGCCACAAAATTGCATAACAAAAATTAATGAAGACAAATAAATAATCATTTTGCCTTTTCCAAAATTAATTATTTTGTTTTCGGGAAATGATTTTTTTAATATAATAAATATGAGTGGCAAAAATAGAATGAATAAAAATATAAAAATATTAATATAATTTGATATAGTTCCCTCAGCATAATCAATAGTATCACCTGTAATTGCTGCCATATCCCCATTAAAAAATAACATTTGTATATAAAACGCCGCAAGTAACCCAAAAGTTAAAGCAGAAAAGATTTTAAATGTTTTTTCCTTAACAAAAATCATAATCGCGGAAATAATTATAAAAATTAACAATCCTGAAATAGACAAAGGTAATAATACATCAAAA
>CATJCJ010000577.1 GCA_949738935.1 uncultured Eubacteriales bacterium
CCAGTATTCCCGTAGAGAAAAGGCAGAATTTCAGCAAAGCCATATCCTTCCAGTTACTCTTCTGCAGGTACTTGTCCGCATAAGCAAATAAATTTTTCACAGTAATCTCCCTTCCGCCGCCAAGTCGGCGGCACAAATAGTAATGAAAGTCTTCCGATCCTCCACGTTGCCGATAAAATAATTGCTAAAGAAATTATACTACACTTAAGTAAAGTGTTTTTATTAGTATAGCATCGTGACGTTCAAAAAGCAATCCACAGGATAAAATCCAAATTTTTCATACATTTGAATTGCTTTGCGTTCTGTCCAGTGGTATATTGAAACATTAAGAGTCGCGGGAGAATGGATTGCGAATGACCGAAACGTAAAAGGATGGAAATTGACAGATGGAAAAGCCATTCTTTGAGACGATTGGCAGTTAAGATAAAGAGACTTTCTATGGGTTACTATGAAAATATGATCGTTTGCAAAACGGAAAAAGAATGATTGGCGCTGCGGAAAACAAAAGTGCCTTCTGCAAGAAGCTATAATGGAAAAAAACAGGAAAAATGTCACATACAAAACGACATACTTTCTAAAAACAGTAGGAGTAAGCGGATAAATAGTTGATGTGCCGGAATGACCACGTGGATATATGTGGTCATTTCCTACGCACACCATTTTTCTTTATATGCTCCGGACAATAGGAACCAATCTCCCTGCGTTCTTTGCTGGTTGTTTTTCTTCTCGATTCTGGCATATATGGTGAAGCAATGAAAATACCTCCCAAATAGATTTTGGTCACTTCCATTATCTGCTTAAGAGGTATCATATCAAAACTGCCGCCTCTTGAATCTATCTTTTGAGCCTGGCCCGAGGTATACCCCTGTAGCGCAGAGGCACCCAATAGCCGGTTTTCATGCGCCCCCATATGTCGCCCTTTCTCCCGACGACTTCGGTCAATACAAAGCCTGCGCCCTTTTTGAGAGAGACTTTTCCGCCTTTCTTTGTGGCCTTTGCTTTGATATGCGCGGGAGCGTCCTTGTAGGCAAGCTTTTTTCCTGCCGGGGATAAGCGCAGGTAGCAGGGCTTCGTCGTCTGGTATCTGCCGCCGATCCTAAAATTCAAAACCGCCCGGTCCCACGTCCGTATAAACTTATCCGGCGTGCCGTAGGTACTGCGCAGCACACTTGTAGTGCTGCCCCACTGCGGGAGGTATACGTGCGGCTTGTCAACCGGGCTTTTCCAGTCCCCGCCCCAGCCG
>CATJCJ010000578.1 GCA_949738935.1 uncultured Eubacteriales bacterium
CCGCTATTGAAAGTTCGATTACTGTAACAACTGCAGAACGCCCTGCGGAACCTGATTAGCCTGTGCCAGCATAGCCTGTGCAGACTGTACCAGAATGTTATTCTTGGTATACTTCATCATTTCCTCAGCAACGTCAGTATCGCGGATAGAGGACTCAGCGTCCTGAATGTTCTCACGCATTACAGACAGGTTGTTAGCAGTGTGGTCCAAACGGTTGCTGATAGCGCCCAATTTACCACGAACAGCAGACACGTTGTTGATAGCGTCTTTGATTACGTTAATCGCAGCCTTAGCGCCGTCAGCAGTACCGATGTTGATATCGTCAATACCCAAAGCTTTGGTATGCATATCCTGAATGGAAACTTCCAGCTGATTGAATTTATCAGATGTATCACCAATCTGCAATGTTAATGCAGCACCCTCATAAGCGCCAGCAGGCAATTTAATTTCAGCAGCAACACGTTGTTCATCAAAAGCTGTAGTACCAGCATTATCATTAGAAGTCAATGTCATCTTATTACCATCAACCTCAATGTCAAACATGTTAGTTGCACCATACTTCATGTTGTTCGTGATTGCATTTTTCAGATCGTTCATAATATTGCCTGTGTTGCTGGAGGAAATAGTACCAGCAATACCATAGGCATGCAAATTAACAGCAATATTCTTTTTATCAGAAACATTGGTACCGTCAGTAAATTCAAAGGTCGTACCATTAATAGTGATGGTGTCGCCCTCTTTAATCTTGGTAACATCCAACTCAAAAGATGTACTAGCTGCCGATTCCTGACTTTCAGCATAGAACTGCTTCATAACATCGGCTTCAGTAAGCATGCTACAAACAGGATTATTTGTACCATTACCAATATTTACTTTATCAGCTGCTGCTGCACCTGCAGAATCGCCTTTATAATTGGACAAAGACTGGAATGTTAAAGTACCAATGCCGCCAGATACACCGCCATTACCTACAGACCAAGTATCATTTTTATTAGCAGCTGGAGTTAATGTACCAGTTGAATTTGCCACAGTGGCACCAATCTGGTTGGTAATTGAAACCATTGCTTCAGCCTGTTTAACAGCATCAGCAAAATCGGACTCTTTGGTGAATATTGTACTCAAATCAATAACTGCCGTTGCACCAGCAGAGGTTGTTGTATCAGCAGCATCTAATTTGAAATAATAGTTCATATCACCAACGGTAAGTTTATCCCCATTTTTAAGTTTGCTGAAATCAAGATCCACACTTACCTGTGCCTGATGACTAGAACCAACACCAGTACCAGTTACAGGTTTCTGTACCTGCCAGTTAGGTGTACCATTAACCTTACCGCCAGCAGCATCCTTAGCAACAGAAACACCAAAATCAGGATGAACAATTTCACCGTTTTCACCAGTATAATCCACCTGGGTAAACTTTACTGTATTAGCGCCAGCAGTACCAGCCGTCATTTCATACCAATGACCGTTTATCTTAACAAAAGCACCGCCATCGCTTCCGATACCAGCATCCCAGGCAGCCGTTGTACCTTTAGAATCTTTAGTAGCAGAAGTATTATTGGTATTGCCACATTTTACAGCAGTACCCTGCTTTTTACCAGCAGTTAAAATCTTACTTGCAATTTTGGTACCATTCATTGCACCTGCATTACCAGTATTGGCTACTGTAAGTGTTGCATCACCAATCTTTATTGTAACCTTATTGGTACCAGTAGCAACCGCATCAACATTGATATCATCAAAGCTGATAGTAAACTCAGCATTAGTTTGAGCAGTTGACGCAGGTGGACGATTGGTAATATAATTGAAATCAAAGGCTTGAGCTGCACCATTTGCAGCATATGCAGAATTCTGAATATTGCTTATTGCACTGGCGGCGCTGGTGTTAGCAGTACTGTCAGCATCCAGAGAGCCGTCCAACAATTTAATGCCGTTGAAGTTAGCACTGTCTGCGATACGGTTAATTTCATCGCGCAGCTGGTCAACTTCCTGCTGTAAGTTCTTACGGTCAACTTCGTTGTCGTAAGTGCCGTTAGCAGACTGTGTGGAAAGGTAAACCATACGGTTCAACATATCCTGAATTTCCTGCATAGCGCCCTCAGAGGTGTTTACCAGAGAG
>CATJCJ010000579.1 GCA_949738935.1 uncultured Eubacteriales bacterium
ATAAAAATAAAAAAATCACGCTAAGGAGAATTAGATGAGAAAATTAGAAAAGTTGATGATGTTTTTTTTGATACTTATTCTTATCGGTCTTAATATTTTTTTGTTTGTGGTATTTTTTGTATTTTCAGACGATGATATCAACAATATAATGAATTTTTCAAAAGAAGAAATAGTCGATGAGATGGAAGAAAAGGATATAAAAAAGAAAAAAGTTATAAAAGATGAATATAAAGGAGAGTTTCAAGTTTATCAAAATGATAAATTAATTAACAGTTTTTTTGACTATAATGAAGCGATTATTTATGCGTCAAAATATGAAAACGCTTCTGTAAAGAGATATAACGGAAATGTTTGGTTATGGGATAATACACCTCAATATAATGTATATTTAAATGGAAGTGAGGAGTATAAGGCGTTTAACTCTTTTGCTGAAGCGGCAAAATTTTCAAAAAAAGCCGGTTACGCTGATGTATATTATAGGAAAAATAATAAATTTGTCTGGAATAATCATGAGAAATTGGAAAATAAAATAATATCGAATGTTAATCATATAAAACAACTTCCAGAACTTAAAAGGGGATGTGAAGTTACAAGTTTGGCTATGCTTTTGAATTATAAAGGTTTTAATGTTGATAAAATGACACTGGCAAAGGATATAAAAAAAGATACAACCCCTTATAGAGAAATAGACGGAAAAATATATTTTGGAAATCCCAATAATGGTTTTGTTGGTGATATTTATGATTATTCTAAAAAAGGACTCGGAGTTTATCATTTGCCTATAACTGCTCTTTTGTCATCATATACGAAAAACGACGCTTTAGATTTGACAGGCTGTGAATTTGAGGATTTATATTATTTTATAAATAAAAACTCTCCCATATGGGTTATAATAAATACTAAATATGATGAGTTGCCTCAAAGCAGTTTTGAAATATGGAATACTCCTGATGGAGAGGTAAAGATAACTTATGCGGAGCATTCGGTTTTGATAGTTGGTTATGATGATAATTATATCTATATAAATGACCCTCTTTCTATGACAGGTTATACAAAAAAGGAAAAGTCTCGTTTTATAAAGGCTTGGAAGCAAATGGGACGTCAGGCTGTTACAATAAAAAAATAAAGGAGTAAAAAATGAGAGAGATAAACGTTGAAGAAATTATTGAATCAGTAAAAAAACTTTGTATTAAATCAAATTGTGTTTTGAATGAAGATATATATAATTCTTTGAAAAAATCATCAGAAACAGAAGTTTCTGATATAGGGAAAGATATACTTAAGCAGCTTATAGAAAACGCTGATATCGCTGGAAAAAATATGAGACCAATTTGTCAAGACACGGGAATGGCAGTGGTGTTTATTGATATTGGTCAGGATGTTCATATAGTTGGAGGTGGATTGACTAACGCTATAAATGAGGGTGTTCGGCAAGGATATGTTGAGGGATTTTTGAGAAAATCTGTTGTGAAAGACCCTCTGATAAGGGTTAATACTAATGATAATACGCCCGCTGTAATACATTATAATGTTATAGAAGGTGACAAGCTAAAAATTACTGTCGCTCCTAAAGGTTTTGGAAGTGAGAATATGAGCAGGGTTTATATGCTTAAACCTTCACAGGGGGTAGACGGTGTTAAAAAAGCTATAATTGAAACAGTTGAGCTTGCCGGTTCAAATCCTTGTCCCCCTATGGTTATAGGGATTGGAATAGGAGGAAATTTTGAAATGTGTACATATCTCGCGAAAAAAGCTCTTTTAAGACCTATTGACTCAAGTTCGGATAAACCTCATATAAAAGAGATTGAGGATGAGCTTTTTGAAAAGATAAATAAGACGGGAATAGGACCTCAAGGGCTTGGCGGAAAAACAACAATTCTTGGTTTGAATATAGAAACTTTCGCTACCCATATTGCGGGATTGCCTGTCGCTATAAATATAAGCTGTCATGTAACAAGGCATTGTCAGATTATTTTATAATTATTATAGCGAACCAATAAAAAAATAAATAAAAAATTTTTAAAGAATTTGATATATTAAGGGATTTTTTATTGACTTGCGCTAAAAATTATGCGAATTGCTATAATGTATGCTATATTTTTCTAAAATTTTTGATTCCATATATTGTGTTTTGTTGATTTATAATGTATTATATTTGTATAGACTTTGTTGAAGTTTTTAAGGAGCAAAAAATGAATAAACAAAAATTTTTTAAAGTTATAGGTATTATCTTTATAATAGCTCTTATTCTTGAAGTATTTGTTTTTAATTTTAGATTTTTTGAAACGTTGGATAATGAAGAAATATTAATTGAACCGGAAAATATTGTCTATAATGATGGTTTGTTATATGACCCGTATAATAGATGGACAAATGATGATGGTGAGCTTAAACCGTCTTTTTTTGTAAAAGATAAAGATTCCGCTTCTTTTGAGATAAAAGATATAAATGAGAGTCTGGATAATATCTATATAGACATATCAAATGTTAAAAGAAAAAATTATAGTGATAAAAAGGTGATTTTTAAAATATGGGCTACTGATGAGGCTAATAAGTTGTATTTTAGTCTTCCCAACAGAGATGTTGTTCGTGATGTTGAGAAAAGTAAATATATAAGTTTGAATCTAAGTGGAAAAAGTGAAAAGTTGATGATTGAGGTTGAATCTAAAGACAGCGAGAGGTTTATTATAAACCAAATTAAGTTAAATGCCCGTTATCCTATGTTTTTTTCCTTTGTAAGACTTTTTGCTGTGTTTTTGATTATTACAGGAGTTTACATTATAAGACCTAAGTCTTATTTCTATAATTATATTTTAGATTTGAAATCTAAAAGACAAAGATTTGTTCTTGGTATAATTATAGCGATTCATATTTTTGGTTTTATTGGAGTAAGTATATTAAATCCTAATTTTGTTTTTGTAAAATATGAGACTCATTTGCAATATCAGCAGTTGACAAATTCTCTTTTAAAAGGTAAAGTGTATCTTGAAAAAGAACCGTCAGAGGCTCTTAAAAATATGGAGAACCCTTATGACAGTGCTTTTAGAAGAAAAGTTATAAAAGAAGCTGGTGAGAAATTTCTATGGGACAGAGCTTATTATAATGGGAAGTATTATGTGTATTTTGGAATTGTTCCTGTTTTGACTTTTTATTTACCGTTTAAGGTTTTTACCGGTCAGGATTTTCCTACGTTTGCTGGAATTGTAATTGTCGCTTGTATTATGATATTTTCAGTTTTAGGTCTTATTAATCAGATTATTAAGCGATGGTTTGAAAATGTCCCTTTTATAATTTATATTTTGATGAGCTTTTTCTTTATTGATAGTTGTGGAATAATGTATCTGCTAAAACATCCTGATTTTTATTCTATGCCTATTATAATGGCTGTTATGTTCTCAATTTCGGGATTATATTTTTGGTTGTCTTCTTTTAAATATAAAACAATAATTGGTGAAACTTCATTTGAACTTGAAAAAAAAGAGTTTAAGAACGAAATAATTGATGATTATGAGTTTGATGAGATAACTGAGCAAAAAAAAGATTTAATTTACGAATTTGATGAAACAGACGAGTTTGATGGGGATATAGCTTATGAGCTTGATGAAACAGACGGGATTGAAGAAGATATAAATTATAAATTCAATGAGGAAATGGATGAAATTAAAAGTATTCAAAAGCAAAAGGAAATGTTTGATGGATTTGTCTACTCAAGAATTTTTATGGGTTCACTTTGTATGGCGTTGGTGGCGGGTTGCAGACCTCAGGTTCTTTTGGGCTCGTTTTTGGCTGTCCCTCTATTTTTTAATTCTGTTTTTAAAGAAAGGGAGCTATTTTCTAAAAAAGGGTTAAAGGCGACTGTTTTATTTTTATTGCCGTATGTGGTTGTGGCAATTGGACTTATGTATTATAATTACATTAGATTTGATTCTGTTTTTGATTTTGGGGCAAACTATAATCTTACAACAAATGACATGACTAAAAGGGGTTTTGTTCTTGGAAGGTCTCCTTTGGGGATTTTTATGTATCTGTTTCAGCCTGCTGTATATAGTCCAAGGTTTCCTTTTATAAGTGATGTATGGTTTTATACAAATTATATGGGAAGAACAATTCATGAGTATTTATTTGGCGGTATATTGTTTAATCACCTTATTTTATGTTTGAATTTGTTTGTTTTTAAGTTTAAAAATGCTTTAAAACGCAAAGGTTTATTTGTTTTTTGTATTATGAGCATATTGGCTTCTGTTGTGATTGTAATTGCTGATACACAGCTAGCGGGAATTTTGCAAAGGTATATTGTGGATTTTGCGTGGCTTATGTTTATACCAGCTGTAATTCTTTTTTTAACTCTTATTGAAAGAGTCAGTGAGTATCTTAAAAGACATATATATTCTATTATGCTTTGTTGTCTCGCTCTGAGTTTTTATTATGATTTTGCTACAATATTTTTTTACGGCGATAACGCTTTGTATAACGCTAATCCGACTGTTCATTATACTGTCGCGCATCTTATACAGTTTTGGCTTTAAAAGATTTAATGAGAATACTGATTATGACAATTCACGAAATTTTTAGTGAGAGCTAATAGTGTTTCTATAATATATTTTGTTTTTAGGAGGTAAAAATGAGTGATAATAAAAAAAGTATAGCTGTTTTAGTTCCTTGTTATAATGAGGAGAAAACTGTGGGCAAAGTTATAGAGGATTTTAAAAAAAATTTACCTGAGGCTGTTATATATGTTTATGACAATAACTCTACAGACAGAACATCTGAAATAGCTTCATCGTATGAAAATGTGATTGTAAAAAAAGAGTATCGGCAGGGTAAAGGCAATGTTGTTAGGAGTATGTTTCGTCAGATTGACGCGGATTGTTATATTATGATTGACGGAGACGATACATATCCCGCTGAATACGCGAAAGAAATGGTTCGTCTTGTTCTTGAGGAAGATGTTGATATGGTTATTGGCGATAGGCTTTCCTCTACCTATTTTACTGAAAACAAGAGACCTTTTCATAATTTCGGAAACGTTCTTGTCAGATGGCTTATAAACAAGCTCTTTAAAAGCGATGTTAAGGATATTATGACAGGTTACAGGGCTTTTTCTTATGATTTTGTTAAAATGACTCCAATTGTGTCAAGTGGTTTTGAAATTGAGACTGAAATGACAATAAACGCTCTTGACAAAAGATTTAATCTTCGTGAGATACCTGTTTCTTATCGTGACAGACCTGAGGGCAGTGTCTCAAAACTTAACACTTTTTCTGACGGAATGAAGGTTATAAAAACTATTTTTAAAATGCTTAGAGATTATAAGCCGTTTTTCTTTTTTGGCATTGTGGGCCTAATCTTCATATTAGCGTCAATTGGATTTTTTACGCCTATTTTTATTGAGTTTTTAAAGACAGGTGCTGTCGCAAAGTTTCCGACGCTTATCGTTTCGGTTGGTTTATTATCAATTGGTGTTATATGCTGGGCTATAGGATTGATTTTGGAGGTAATTGCCAAGAAAAATAAACAGGATTTTATAATCAGACTTAATTTGTTATCAAGTAAGAAAAAACATTAAGATATTATAGTCAATCAACTTAAAAATTAAAAAGTTCGGCGGTCAAAAATCTTTTTCGCTGTGTTATCGTCGGTCGGCATAGGCTTCGGCTATGCTCTCCCTCCGCCGCCTCGCAAAAATAATTTTTGTCTCGCCTCCTTTTTTCCATTTTCAAGTTGATTGACTATAAGGCCACGGGCATTATATATACCCGCGAACTTTATATAATAAAAGGGGATTAAGAAAATGGAAGTAAATCTTGATACACCGATTTCAAGAGAACAAGTGTCAAAGCTTAAAGCCGGTGATATTGTAAAATTAAATGGGTTTATTTATACAGCGAGGGACGCCGCTCATAAAAGAATGCTTGATGAATATTATAAAAGCGGAGAGCTTCCTTTTGACATAAAAGATTCTGTAATTTATTTCGCGGGACCAGCACCGGCAAAACCGGGAGAGGTTATTGGCTCTGTTGGACCGACTACAAGTTATAGAATGGATTCTTACTCTCCCAAGACTATAGAGCTTGGTCTTACTGTTATGATTGGAAAAGGGTCTCGAGGTAAAGAAGTTATTGAGGCTATGAAAAAGTATAAGGCTGTTTATATCGGGGCTGTTGGAGGCGCGGGAGCGCTTCTTTCAAGTCATGTTAAGAGCTGTGAGGTTATAGCTTATCCTGATTTGGGTGCTGAGGCTGTTCACAGACTTGAGGTTTGTGATTTCCCAGGAATTGTTGTTATAGATAGTTTTGGAAATAATTTATATGAAACAGAGGTTTTAAAATATAAAAAAATGCTTGAAAAATAAATCTAAAAATAAAATGTAACACTAATCTTATTTATAGTAATCTAACCTAAAAATAAACAATTTCGCCGTCTAAAAATTATTTTAATCGCATTGCTGTCAGCATCGTGGGCTTTCGACAAGGCTTTCCTTTCAGCGCCTCGCAAAAATAATTTTTATTTGGTCTCCTTTTGTTCATTTTTAAAATGAATTGCTGTAAAGAGAGAGATTAGTATAAAATAAATATGAGATATGAGGTGTATTTATGAATGATACAAAGGTAGTTGTTTTGGCGGCCGGACAAGGAACAAGAATGAAATCAAAAGTTCCTAAGGTCTTGCATAAAATTCTTGATAAAATGATGATTGATTATGTTATTGAGGCGGCTAAGGAAGCGGGTGTTTCATCTATTTGCGCTGTTGTTGGACATCAAAGCGCTATGGTTAAGGCTATGATTGGAGATAAAGTTTCTGAGTTTGCTGTTCAAAAAGAACAACTTGGAACAGGGCACGCCGTTATGCAGGCTGAGAATTTTATAGGTCAAGACGGTGATGTTCTTATTCTTTGCGGGGATACGCCCTTGATTACGGCAAAAACAATTAAAGAGCTTTTTGAGTTTCACAGAAAAAATGAAAACGCCGCTACGGTTATTTCTGTTGTTCTTGATGACCCTTCTGGATATGGAAGAATTGTCAGAGGCAATCATTCTTTTGAAAAAATTGTTGAACACAAAGACGCCACTGAGGAACAAAAAATGATTAATGAAATTAATACGGGCGTTTATGTCTTTAAAGCGTCTGAACTTCTTCAAAGTTTTAAAGAGCTTAAAAATGATAACGCTCAAAATGAGTATTATCTTACAGACTGTCTTGAAATTATAAAAAATAAAGGTCTTAATGTTGGTGTGATGATAGCCAGAGATGAGAATGAGTTTCTTGGAATTAACTCTAAACTTCAGCTCGCTAAGGCCGCTCAGGTTATGAAAAGAAGAATTAACGAGAAACATCTTATTGACGGCGTTACTATTGAGGACCCTGAAAATACCTATATCGGTAAAGATGTTGTTATAAAGCCTGATACGGTTATATTGCCGGGAACTGTTATTGAGGGAAAAACAGAGATAGGAACAGACTGTATTATTGGCCCTAACTCAAGAATTACAAATTCTATTATAAAAGATGGAGTTACTATTCAGGCTTCTGTTCTTTTGAGCGCTGAGGTTGATAATTATACTACGGTTGGACCTTTCGCTTATTTAAGACCAAACTCAAAAATTGGTGAGCACGTTAAAATCGGAGATTTTGTTGAGATTAAAAACTCAACTATTGATGACGGAACTAAAGTTTCTCATTTAACGTACGTTGGGGATTCGGACGTCGGAAAAAATGTGAATTTTGGATGTGGAACTGTTACCGTAAACTATGACGGAAAAAATAAGTTTAGGACAACTATCGGAGACAGAGCCTTTATTGGATGCAACACAAATCTTATCGCTCCCGTTGTTATAAAAGAGGACGCTTTTACCGCTGCTGGTTCAACTATTACTTTTGATGTTCCTGAAGGGTCCTTATCTATCGCTCGAGTTAAACAGGTGAATAAGCCTGGCTGGAGAAAAAAGAAAAAAGAAGAATAAAAAAATTAAACAAAACTATGGGCGCCGCTCATATTTAGTCGACGCCCAAAGATTTTTTATAGACAAGGTCTTAAACTACATAGGAGGATTTTATGAGCAGTTCGTATAACGGAAATATCAAGATTTTCAGCTGTAACGGAAATAAAGAACTTGCGGAAAAAATAGCGGAGGAACTCGGACTTCACGTGTGTGAGTCGGAAGTTTCAAAATTTAGTGACGGTGAAATTAGTATAAGATTGAATGAACCCGTTAGAGAGGCTGATGTTTATATTATTCAGCCGACTTCTTCACCCGTTAATGATAATCTTATGGAACTTTTGATAATGATAGACGCTGTTAAAAGAGCTTCGGCGGGAAGAATAAACGCTGTTATACCTTATTATGGATATGCCAGACAAGATAGAAAGGCAAGACCGAGAGACCCTATCAGCGCTAAGCTTGTCGCTGATATTATAACTTCCGCCGGAGCTGACAGAGTTTTGTCAATGGATTTGCATTGTGCTCAAATTCAGGGATTTTTTAATATCCCGGTTGACCATTTGTATGGTATGCCAACATTGGCTGATTATTATTTTAAGATGTTTGGCAGTTTTGATGATGTTGTCGCTGTTTCTCCTGATTTGGGCAGTGTTACAAGAACAAGGACTTTTGCTGAAAGATTGGAAATACCTCTTGCTATTATAGATAAAAGACGTCCTAAAGCTAATGTTTCGGAAGTTATGAATATAATTGGCAATATAGACGGAAAAAATGTTATTCTTTTTGATGATATGATTGATACAGCCGGAACTATTACTAACGCGGCTAACGCTCTTAAAGAGAGAGGGGCTCTTGATGTTTACGCTTGTTGTACTCACCCTATTCTTTCGGGAAACGCTATTGAGAAAATTCAAAATTCGGCTATAAAAGAACTTCTTGTTTTGGATACGGTTAAACTTCCTAAGGATAAAATGACTGATAAAATAAAACAGGTTAGTGTGGCTAAAATTTTCGCTGACGCTATATATCGTATTCATGAGGGACTGCCGGTTTCAAAGATTTATTAAAAAAAGACCCTGAGGCTTTGCCTCAAACTCCACAAACTTTTTGAAAAAAGTTTGACAAAAACTTTTACGCGAAACTTCGTTTCGCCGAAAGAATATTGCAAGTTTCGGTAAAGTTGATTTTTGCCGATAACTTCAATTTTTTTCAGCGAAACTATGTTTCGCTTTAAAGTTTAGGGTCGAGCCCTTTTCAAAGGGCTCGCGGGTTTGGGCGGAGCCCAAGGTCTTATCTTAATTTTTTACTCAGCGTCGATTACTTGTTTTGCCATACCAATAAACTCGTCAGGGTCAATCCATTCGCTGTCCATTGATAATATGTTATAGGCGGCGCCGTTTTCATACCAGCAAACACTTTGATTGATTTGTGTTTCAATTTCTCTGCTGCCATAAGCGAGCATAAGTTTATTTTGTTTGTAAAGTTCTATCTCCTCATCAGAAAGGTATGGATAAACCTTGGTAATGTCATCGGCGTTAGGATTGGTCTTTTTGACTTCAGCCATAATAGCCTCGGCTTTCGCTTTATCTTCAGCGCTTATTTCTTTTTCCTCAAAATCGGGCGGAAACGCTTTGTAGGTGTAGTCGGAATAGTGTATTTCAACATTTTTGTAATTCTCTGATTTGTCATACTGAGTGTCGGAATACATATCCTCTGGCATTTGATGAGCACTGAAAAATACTTTTAACTCATTGTCCATACCCTTATTTTTAATATAGTCAAAATGAGCCTCTTTATTTTCAATAATGACATTTCCAGCTTCGTTTGTACCTTTGCTGTCCGAATAATTATAATTATCAAATTTAAAACCATTATCAAAATCCTTTATATATTTAAAGCTGTATCCAAATTCGGATTGAACTGTGTCTTTGTCAGGAAAAGTTGTTTTTTCTGTAAGATGTGAAGACGAACCGTGCCAGCTGACTAGACCTGTTGTAGACGCTACAATTCCAGTGGCAACAGTAAAGCTTAAAGCAACAGCGGCAATAACAGCATAAGATTTTTTTAATTTATATTTCATGGTAGTTCCTCCATTCAAATTATTTTTGATTTCTGACAGCATATCGTCAGAAACGCTTATATTTTTGGTTTTGTAATCTAAAGTTTTTTTGATTTTTTTATCAAGGTCATTATCGAATATATTTGAGGATTTCATCACTCCCACTCTCCTTTGAAAAATCATATAATAATTTTTTCAGTTTTTTTCTTGAATTGAAAAGTCTTGACTTTACCGTTCCTTGAAAACACCCCATAATTTCCGCAATCTCCCGAATTGAAAAATCATTGAAGTAGAAAAGTATGATTGTTGTTTTTGATTTATTATCAAGCATATCAATAGAATGATAAAGTTCTTCGTATTCTTCTTTTTCAAAAGCGTTTAAAGAATTTTTTTCAATGTCAACAGACATTTCAGCCTGTTCAAAGATATTTTCAACGGGAGTAATTTTTTTATTGTAATTTGAGTATTTCCATGAAAGCCGCGTAACAATTTTAAAAAACCAAGGCTTAAACAATTCGGGATTTTTTAGACTTTTTATTTTTGTATAACATAGTATAAACGCTTCTTGAACAACATCTTCACTTGTGGAAAGGTTTCCTGTAATTAGATAAGCTGTTCCTATAGCTTTATTTTTATACGTATGGAAAATTTGGTCAAACGCGGAATAATCGCCCTTTTGCATTTTAATTATTAACTCGGCTTCGCACATTGTTTGATTAACCCCCTTTGCTGTTGTTATGGCAATGCCGTATATTTTATTGAAAGTGTTTTTTGCCTTAAAAGGTACCTTTGTATATAAGAGCATATAAGTTGTAAAAAGGTTCACCAAACTTTAAAGTTAAAAAAAATTTTTTTGATTTGATTTTAGAATAATAAAAAAAGGATAGAAAATATTAATTCTATCCTTTTTAAGAGAAACAAACCAATAAATTATATCAATTTACTAAAAATGAGAAGAATGACCCGTAGGGGAATCGAACCCCTGTTTCAGCCGTGAGAGGGCCGCGTCTTAACCGCTTGACCAACGGGCCGTAAAAACATTTAAATATTTAATATTAAGGCGCTGCCCGGATTTGAACCGGGGATCAGGGAGTTGCAGTCCCATGCCTTAGCCGCTTGGCTACAGCGCCATAAGCTCCCCGAGTAGGATTCGAACCTACGACCCTTCGGTTAACAGCCGAATGCTCTACCGCTGAGCTATCGAGGAATAACAAAACATCAAAACACTTAAAATCAAAATAACAAGTACAAAAAACAGCCAACACAACATATATCCAAAAGGACAAGCCCTCGACCTATTAGTATCTGTCAGCTAAACGCGTTACCGCGCTTACACCTCAGACCTATCAACCTTGTCGTCTTCAAGGGGTCTTACTTGCTTGCGCAATGGGAAATCTTATCTTGAGGTTGGCTTCACGCTTAGATGCCTTCAGCGTTTATCCATTCCGAACTTGGCTACTCTGCCGTGGCATTGGTTGCCAACAGATACACCAGCGGTTCGTCCATCCCGGTCCTCTCGTACTAAGGACAGCTCCTCTCAAATTTCCTGCGCCCACAACGGATAGGGACCGAACTGTCTCACGACGTTCTGAACCC
>CATJCJ010000580.1 GCA_949738935.1 uncultured Eubacteriales bacterium
AGATAAAAATTCATAAGTACTCATAGCGTCCACCTCCCTTCGGAAGTGGAAACCGAACCCCCGCAGACTGACTGCCCAATTTAATTATAACAGTTTTTATTTGGTTGTCAATTAGTTATAAAAAATTATTTTTTTCGTCAAAACCATATTGGCTAAAATTTTATACCAATAAAGCAATAACTTTAAACCATATTGGTATAAAACTTAGACCGTTTTGTTATTTATTTTTTAATGTTACTGAGCAATTCATCAGGCAGAGCTATTCCCATTTCCATTAATTCCTTTAATAGTTTTTGTCTGCCTTTTTTTTCACCGATTTCTATGCCCTCTTGTCTGCCGGTCTCATACCGTTCCGCCATAATGGAGTTATAGTCGGTAAGAGCTTTTAGACGAGAGTTATAAGCGATTTGCTTTTCTTTGTTTTGGCTTACCATCTCTAGATGATTGAAAGCCTCTTTAATATACTTATCTTTTTCAGCCAGCATTTCTAATTCATCTCTTTTCTCCGCTTTTATAGATTTTGCCCAGTTATAAAGTGATGTACCGTCTGTTTCCGGCGGCAGTTTCTTCAGCTCTATTATATGCCACTCTAATATATCAGTGAAGATTTGGTTTGTCTTATCTTCTCGTATGGCGCAGGAGCGGGGTTTTAATAATGATTATGAATTAATGCAGGAATTAGCAACATCAATTATTAGTTCTTTAATTTGTGCTAATTGAGCGATTTCATCAAATAGGTATTCGCATTCATAATCTCCAAATTTATGTAATAAAAAAAGATGTTCATTTTGTCTTAAAAATACTCGACATACCCATTTTCTACTATTATTACCTAATTGCAAGGCTATATAATTATCAGTCTTTTTAAATATAATATCGCTATAAATATTATTTAACATGTCTTTTATGAAATTTAAAATTTCTAATTCCATATTAGTAAAAGTTTTTTCTCTTTTATTTTCTTTTGTAACTGATATTTCTGATGGAGCATTTATGACCGTTTTTATTTTTTCGCTTAATATATCATTAATATAATCGTTAAAAGAATCCTTAATTATTAACCGAAATTTATCAATAACGGCTTGAGTTTTTACACCAGAATATATGTCTTTTATTAATGATTTAACAAATTGGTCTGATGGATTGTTAATTTGTTCTGACAATGCTTTTCTTATCATTGCGGAATATTTTAATTCTGTTGCGCTATTTAAAATATCTTTCATATTAAAGTCGGTTTTTCTAAAATGTTTTAACTCATTAATATTTTTTTCATTTAGATGTAATAAATCTATTTCTAAAAAAGGAATTAAATCCATTTTATTTGATTCTTTTAAATCAGAATAAAATCTGTATATTATACCATTTGTAAGTATACCGAAACGAGCGTTTGTTACAGTAAAATACCGAAAAAGTTGATTAATGTGTTTGTTATTAAGTTCAGAATTGCAAGATTTTGTTTCAATAATAATTATCGGTTTATTATCTTGCATTATTGCATAATCAACTTTTTCGCCTTTTTTAGTACCTACATCTGCTATAAATTCAGGTATAAATTCAAATGGATTAAATACATCATATTCTAACATTGTAAAGAATGGCAATATTAGAGATGTTTTTGTTGCTTCTTCTGTTTGTATAGTATCTTTTAATGTTTCAACGCGTTTTGAAAATTGTTTGATTTTGTCAATAAAATCCATTATTTCCCTCCTATTTGTATGGCTTGTAAAATATTTTCTTTATAGGGATTTTATTTATTAGTAATTTTAGTCATCATTTTTAGTTGTTTTATCTTCGAGTTCAAAAGCAAAAGAGAGAAGTTCTGTTTGGCTTTTAATATTTAGTTTTTCAAATATTCGTAAAAGTTCGGCTGCTTGATTAGATATTTTATGTTTACTAATATTATCATTGTTTACAATTAATGTAGGGGCATTATTCCCTTGTACTACATTACTACTAGTAATAGGGGACTTTCTTTGCTCTATATTAATATCAGAAGACCACCCCATTAGATAGCAAGGGTCACAACAAAAAAGGTCAGCTAGTTTACAAATAATTTCATATTTTATATTTTTTATACTTCCACTTTCATATCTTTGTACAGTGGCTTCTTTTACGCCAAGGTATTCAGCGACTTCTAACAAAGTAAGACCTCTTTTTAGTCGCATTTCTTTAATTTTTTCATTTATTTTATTCATGTTCTTACCTCCTTTCGTTATAAGGATACCACTTTTTTACGCATTATGCAATAGCTATAACGCAAAATGTAAAAAGTTTTTGAAAAAAGTTATTGACAAACTACAAATAACGTACTATAATAATCTTACGCAATAAGTAAGGTTATTGAAAAAAGGAGGGTATAGTATTATATGGAAATAACAAAAAGAATTACTGACACAATAAAAATAAAAAAAATTATGGTAGAGAAAGGATATAACACGATTAGCAGTCTTTCAAAAGATTCTGGTATCAACCGCACAACTTTAAGTAAAATACTTAATGGGACAAAACAGCCATCTTCAGATGTTATGTTTAAACTTGTTAAAGTGTTAGATATTTCACCTATAGAAGCGAGCAGAATATTTTTTTACAATCACCTTACGTAATAAGTAAGTGAGATAATTATAAAAAGTTAAAAATAATTTAGGGATGTGAGAGTATGGCAGTAGACAATCTAGAGTTTAATTTTATACTTGTTACACCGGCAGAGTATGCTAAAGCAACGGGAATAAGTTACAATGAGGCTTTGAGCTTCTGTAAAACA
>CATJCJ010000581.1 GCA_949738935.1 uncultured Eubacteriales bacterium
CTATATCAGGCTCAATAAGAATGGAACGCCTGTTACTTGTACAGAATATGAGAAAACGCTGTTTGAGGAATCAAAAGCAAGGAATATTCTTAATTCATTGCCTAAAACATTAAGACGGTTGAATTTTAAGATAGAACCTATATCAGATATTAAACCAAAAGTAAAGAATATAGAAAAGAAAATTTTAAAGTGTGAAAATGATTATATAATTTCTGATGACATTAATAGATGGATAGAAAAATTTGGTATTTGTGATGATATTTTAAAGGAGGCAAAGGATAGAAAGGAAGAATTAAATAGTATTATATCTAACTACGATAAAGCAGTTAATAATTGGTTACATGAAGTAGAATTAGAAAAGAAAAAGAATGCATCAGGAGGTTATCTTAAGTATAGAGATATAAAAAATATCGTAGATGCGAGAAGAAAGGCTAAAGATGAATGGTTGATTATTAATAATATCTTAAAAATGGATTTTAGGAATCTTGATAGAGATGTTGTTAATAAGGCAGTTGTGGGACTTGCCAATAGAAGATTTACATATAGAGTAATAGAGGAGGAAATTGAGAATGCTTTGTAAAAGATGTATGGTTGTTATGGAAAGTGGGACAAGGTATGAGCGAAGAAAAGACCAAAGTGGAACAACAGCAAGAAGGTTTCACGAGTGTAAAGAATGTCATAAAAGAGTTTATACAAATGAATCTAATTTTCAAGAATATTTAAAAAGTGCAACAGAAAAATATAGAAATAAATAATGTTTAAACCATTAGAGGGGTATATCAGTATGGATCAAATATTAATTACATATTACGCTAATAATGCGGAAAAACTTCATATGACTGTAAATAAAATATTGTTAAAATTTGGTGGTTTGTCAGGTAAAGATATGGATGATTTTTATTCATTGGCGAATGAAGTGTTTGTTGATGTAATGAATAGATTTGATAACTCACAATCTTTTGAAACTTTTTTATATTCTTGCTTGTCAAATAAAATCAAGACAGAAATGACAAGAAGAAATCGAGAAAAGCGTAAAGCAGATAGAATGTCGATTTCAATTGATACGCCAATTGGAGATGATGAAAATTCTACAATAGGAGATATGATTGCATCTGATAATAATATTGAGAAAGAGTTGTTTGAAAGAAACAAGAAAGTAGAATGGAGAAAAGAAGTTAATGATTTCTTAAATAGTCTTTCTCCATTACAAAGAAAAATAGCTTTTCTTTTATCAGATAATAATACACCTAGCGAAATATGTGAAGAGTTACATATTACAATAAAGCATTTTGAAAATTCTATGAAAAGAATTCTGGCAGATGAACGAATCAAACCACTTAGACCATTGGTAGAAAGGATGTAATATTATGAAATTATTAAGAGACAAAATTAAAAGGGATACTTATATGGTATCTAAACTTTCTGGAATGATAAACAGAGGTGATTTAAGAGATAATCATCCTCAACAAAGAAAATCTGGACAGTGGGACAATACTACTCGTGATAATTTCATTGTTACAGTTATTAAAAATGAAGATTTTGATCCAATTAAGATCTGCGAGCAGCTAACAGAACAAGGCATTGTTCTGTGGTTAATTGATGGTCTTCAACGTTCTACCACTATTGCTAATTACAAAGCTGGAAAATTTGCCCTAGGTAAAAAAATTGATCCATGTGTAATTGAATATCAAGAAGCGATAAAAGGTGAGGATGGAAGTTTTACATATGAAAATGTATCTTACGATTTACGGGGGAAGGGGTATAAAGATCTCCCAGAGAAACTAAAGGAGGATTTTGATAATTGCCCAGTAAATATAGTAAAACATCTGGATTGTACTGATGAGGAGGTGGGAAGACATATTGTTCGATATAATTCTGGAAGACCAATGGTAGTAGCACAGAAAATATCAGCTTATATGCATAATACAGCAAAATATGTAAAAGAACTATCAGGACATGCCTTTTTTAATGATTGTGCCAATTATTCGCCAACTGCCGATAAAAATGGAACGGTTGATAAGGTGGTGTCAGAAGCGGTAATGGGATTAAATTTCTTTAAATCATGGAATAAAGAGGCACAAAAGATTGGAAAATATTTAAATGATAATGCTACGAAAGATATGTTTGACAATTTTGGCATTTATTTAGACAGATTGTTGGAAGTTGTTACTCCAGAAACAGGAAAATTGTTTTCTTCAAAAAATGCACTTATATGGTTTTTACTTTTTGATAGATTTTCAAAAAAAGGATTTTCTGATGATAATTTTCAATTGTTCTTAGAAAAGTATGAGGACATAAAAAAGATAAAAGTAGAAGTTTCGCATGAGTATGAATTGATAAAAGGAAGTGGAGAATACATAAATAAGCTTTCATTTGCTGAACTTGACGGATGCAAATCTACTAAGGATAAAGGTGTTATTGAGGATAAATTGTATATTTTAGAAACATTAATGAATCAGTTTTTACATAATGAACAAAGCGAAGAAATAGTAGATAATAGAGATATTACTGCAGAGGACATTATTAAAGATTATGTTAATAATGATGTGACAAATGATGATATCGAATTATATGAAATGATGGCAAATGATTTTTCGGAAACCATTGAAGACATTAATTCGGAATTTTTATCTGAAGTAAATAGACCTTCGTTTGTTGCGTTGGTATGGTACGCTGATCACATTGGAAAAAGTCAATTATTGAATGATTGGTTGCCAATGTATGAGAAAACTCAAGATTTACTTATAGATCAAAAG
>CATJCJ010000582.1 GCA_949738935.1 uncultured Eubacteriales bacterium
GAAATTCTGGAAACCGCATAATGCTCGAACAGAAAATCAAAAGTCATGTTGCCAAGGTATTCTAATTTCTCAAAAGGTGTAAGGCCCTCTGTTTCCTCTCGAATATTCTGAAATTGTTCAACAATCCTGTTTATGATACGCTCAACGCATAGTTCAATAAGTTTATCTTTGTTACCAAAATGATAATTCACAAGACCTAACCCAACGCCAGCCTTTTTACATATTTCACGGACGGTAATTTTATCTAAATCTTCGCCTTTTTCCTCGATGAGTGCAATCGTCGTCTGTATGATTGTTTCTTTATTATCCATATCCCTATGCCTCCTGAACAATGTTCAATATATATTATATTGAACATTGTTCAAAAAGTCAAGGCAATGCACATATATTAAAAAGGTCACGTTTTGGATATTGGAAATACCTGTTTCTACGATAAAGACCACGAAGCAGGCGGCAAAAAATGCATACAGGACAGCCAAAGCATTACGGAAGGCAGCGGAGAAATCGGCGAAGACAGCCGAAAAAGCAACGGAAAAAGTGGTTAAAGCCGCCGCAAAAACTACTGTTTCTGTTGCAAAAGCGATGATTGTCGGCACAAAGGCGCTGTTGGTCACTATTGCAGCTGGAGGATGGATCGCCATACTGGTTATGGTAATTGTATTACTCTTTGGTGCTGCCATCTCCATGATGGGAGGCGAGAATTCCACTACTGTAAGCCCGGTCAGTGCCGGGGTGCAGTCGTATGAGCCGCTTATTCGCAAATATGCGAAGCAGTACGGAATCGGGGAATATGTGGAGTTAATCAAAGCAGTTATGATGCAGGAGTCCGGCGGACAGGGGAATGATCTGATGCAGAGTTCCGAGGGAAGTTTCAACACAAAATATCCGAAAAAGCCAAATGGGATTACCGATTCGGAATATTCGATTGAGTGCGGTGTGCAGGAGATAAAAAGCTGCCTTGCCAGTGCAGAAGTAAAAAGTCCTGTGGACATGGACAATATCAAACTTGCCTTACAGGGATATAACTATGGGAACGGATGCATCCAATGGGCAGGTGGCACTGGCACAGGAAGGGAACGGTGGGGACACCTACTGGAGATGGTATGGATTTACCAGCCGGGTGTCATGGCGTGCCTGTTTTGTGTCGTGGTGCGGGGAGCAGTGCGGTTATCTGGAAAGCGGTGTCATGCCGAAGTTTTCTCTCTGTTCGGACGGTGCGAAATGGTTTCAGGAGAAAGGGCAGTTTAGGGATGGAAGCTGTGTTCCAGCAGCGGGAAATATTATTTTCTTTGACCGGGGAGATGACGGAAGTATAGACCATGTGGGGATTGTGGAGAGTGTGGGGAAAGGAAAGGTCAATAACGTTGAGGGAAACAGCGGGGATGCTGTGAGAAGACAGAGTTATTCGATTGGGGATAATGAGATTTATGGGTATGGAGTTTATTAGATGATAGAAGATATGTTTTATATAAGGCCTTCTTTACTGCACTGAATAATAGTACTGTATCAGAGATGATGCCTTTGCCCATAGCTTTGGCTTCTAGATGATAGGTAACGAATATGACTGGGAGAAGGGGCAAAGATGAAAATTATTTGTCAATTGTACTTTTTAAAACGGCAACGGAAGTATGGTAAATCAATTTTGAAATTTCCATCGGGGATTCTTTCATTTCGCTATTAATCCAGTTTTGGACAACACTGATGCATCCGGAAATCAGATATTGAAAACGATAATCCGACGTGTCATCTTCCTTGATGTTTAATGATTTTGCCGTGTTCCGCAGAAATTCTATGGTTTCCTGTATCATATCGGATGGGAAACTATCATCCACACTGTTATTTAAGAGCAGTTTATAGATTTCACAATTGTTCTGCATA
>CATJCJ010000583.1 GCA_949738935.1 uncultured Eubacteriales bacterium
CCAGCATAGCAAGCATTACACCGACAAACAGAACAACTTGAAATAATCTTATTGGCGAATATTTTCCCTTGAATATGCTTTTATAAAATCCGCCGTTCAGAATATGGTGCAGTATAAACAGCACGAAAATCGCGATCCCAAGCCATTCGTGAAGTGCCTGACCTATCAGCTCATAGGTCATTAAAAGCAGCAGGATCACTGTCATTGCCAGGTCTGCACAGAGCTTTACGATAGTTTTCGGTTTCATTTTCTACTCCTGTTTCGTGTGTGAAATTATCCAATTCAGCACATTCTTATCGTCAAAAACGATATTTCCTCCCCCGTGATAATTATAAATACCTTTTGAGTTAAAAAACTCATTGTCGGGGATTTCCAAGCATAATTTTGCGCTGATTTCCTCATCGGAAAAGCCGCGATTGCGATAAGCGTTATACAATCCCTCGTAAGCGTCGCGAGCCTTTTGAGAACCGTAATACTCATCGTTTTCCGCCATATAAATGTAAACCGCAACGCCGTTTTCGGCAATCGGTTCAAACGCTCCGTCCCACTGTGACGCGCCGTGCAAGTATGCCGCGTACAGCTCGGGACGGAGAGCGACCGCCTGCGACATGGTTTCGCCGCCCGCCGAATATCCCGCAGCGTAAATTCGATTTTCGTCCACAGCAAAGTTATCGACAAAGTATTGTGTAAGCTCATTCGCTTGCCGCGCTGACTTTTCGTGCCAATCGGTGAGCTGAGCGGATATTACGATCATTTCCTCGTCAAGCTCCATCCACACGCGAAAACCGTTCCACTCAATATTGCTGCCCGACGAATCCTCACCGAACCACATTCTGTCATATCCCGGCATTGTTACTGTCATCGGATATTTCCGCGTTCCGTCGTAGCTTTCGGGGAGATAATAGCTGTAATGGATCTCACCCTCCGCGCCGTCCAATATCTGCTCGCGTATCAAGCCTGTCTGTATTGTTTTCGGAACATTTAACGCACTTGTGTTTTCAACCTCGGAATTGTTTGAAACGATTTCGCTGCTTGGGCGTTCTTCCGACCTGGGCTGTGACACTATAACAGGTGTATAACTCTCCGTTATGGAGAACTGCCGCTTTTCCGCCGAGCACGCGGTCAACGATAAAGCAATAAACGGCACAAGAAACTTATAGATTTTCAAGTCAGTACTCCAATCCGTCGAGCCATTCTTTTACCTCGGAGGCTGCTTCGGGAACGTTGCGTTCGCTTATCGTGAAAGCGTCGGTGACGACATTTGCATTTGGCTCAAGTTCCGCGATAGTGCCGACTGTTCCCGAAAGACGGCTGCCGTTGTGAACATTGAACGGGATTATCGTCTTTCCCGAAAAATCATATTCATCAAAAAAGCTGTACATAACCTGCGGGAGGTCAGCCCACCAATTGGGATAACCAACGAAGATCGTATCGTATTTGTCAAGATCGTCAATGTGGCTTGTAAGCTCGGGACGCGCGTCCTCACGCTGCTCTTCCGCGGCATAATCGATAAGCTCGCCGCCGTCCGCGGGATATACCACCGACGTGCGTATTGAGAAGAGTTCCCCGCCCGTTTCTGCTTGTATCATATTGGCAATGGCGCGAAGTCTGCCCACAGGTTCGCCGTTTACCGTTGAATAGCTTGCGGAAGCCACCGCGTCCACACCGCTGTTTTCGGCGGCGGTAAAGTAAGCGATAAGGATTTTGTTGTCCGATTCGTTATTATTGGGAACAGGGGTAATTTCGCTTTGCCCCGCAGAATTATCCGCCGTGCTTTTCGAAGTGGACGGGCTTTCCGTGCTTGTTGAATTTGCGGTGCTTTGCGGAGCGGAGTTTGTGTTTTCCGAGGCATTATCATCTGTGCTGCTGCAAGCCGTAAGTGTAAGCGCTAACGCTGCCGCCAATATCGCAGTTATTTTTTTCATACGCTCTCCTTATCTGTGCAGACCCGTGATCATTTCCACTGTTGCGGGATCATAATGCGAGAAGAACAGACTCTCTCCCTCGTCCAGCTTTTGTATTGCGGTCATATCATCTGCGCTCAGCGTGAAGTCGAATATATCAAAATTCTGCTCCATTCTATCCTTGTGGGTGGATTTGGGAATTACCACAACATTACTCTGAACAAGAAATCTCAAAGCGACCTGCGCCGCGCTTTTGTTGTACCTTTTGCCGATCTCAACAAGCACGGGATTGGTGAAGAAATCCTTGCGCCCTTCGGCAAACGGTCCCCAGGATTCGTGCTGAACTCCGTATTTGTCCATATACTCGCGAGCCTTTTTCTGCTGCTGGAAAACGTGCGTTTCCACTTGATTTACCGCGGGCTTTACCTCAACAAATCGACACAGATCAACAAGTCTGTCGGGATAAAAATTCGATACGCCGATCGCTCTCAGCCAGCCCTCCTTGTACGCTTCCTCCATTGCGCGGTAAGTGCCGTAGTAATCGTTGAAAGGCTGATGAATAAGCACAAGATCGATATAATCCGTCTGCAATTTACTCAGCGACTCC
>CATJCJ010000584.1 GCA_949738935.1 uncultured Eubacteriales bacterium
CTTTCCGTTTTTAAAAGAAACGAGACTGTTTATATCATACTCAATAACAATTTTTCCCTCTTCGGAATAGCTGAAAAACAGCTCACCGGCTTTAATCGCCGCTACAGCCTCCTCATTGGTTTTAACCCCAATAATCTCCTCAGCTCCCTCGTACTCAACATAAGTATTACTCTCAGTGCTTTTTGCCGACGCCGTAACGCCGGCCAGCCACGCTGTAACCTGAGACTTTGACAATTTAATACCGTCAACAGCGACAGAATTTGTAACATTAATAATTCCCTCATAGTCAGCGGCAAAATCCGCCATAACCGCCTGTACGCCTTTCCCGGCACTTTCCCGCAAATATTTTATTTTAGTCTTACAAGCTGACAGCAATGTTTTTTCAGTTATGGGAAAAGCGAGACAATTAAACTTAACTCCTTCCATATCATCAAGAAACTTTGATATATCCGAGTTAGTCGGCGTAATATCTGTTCCTCCCGCGAGAGTAACTCCCGCGGCCGCCTCAAATTCACCATCACCGCTGAAATCAATATAAGCGTCATTTTGTTCTGTCAGCTCAGCAATATCAGCGATTCCCTCATAACTGCTCAAAACAGTTGCGTCAATATAAACTTTAACATCAAAACCACTTACCGGATTCGCTGAGACAGAATAACTCAAAGCATTTCCCCTTGTGCCTCCATATTTTGCGCTTGCATTAAGTCCGCCTCCCGTTCCTTTAGCTTTCTCTCCCGATGAGACGTTATAAAGAATTACCTCTGAAGCGTTTTTCAGAGCCTCCCTAATTAACAGCATTTGATTATTTGGGTCTTTGTCATATACGCTGTATCCCAACTTAGCGTACTGAGCGTCAGGACTTGAGTTATATATTGTGATAAATTCTTTCGCCGGACCATAATTATGTCCGATAAGAGGCAATAAAACAACACCTCTGTCGCTGTTTCCAACTGTATCGTTTCTTGTGCTCTCAAAATTGATATAAGTACCCGGTCTTGTCTTGCCGACCAGTTTATCAAATCTTCCTCCCGCCATTTTTACGAAACGTCTGATTAACTCAAAATTATTTTTTATTTTATTAAATCAGCGTTTCTTTCACCTCCCTCATTTTCCATTTATCAATTATATTTTTAATTTCTATCACCGTATATTCTCCTGTCAGCCCTGTCACAGCCCCATCAAACGTACTTATTGTAACATTAAAAAGAGCCAGACAATTTTTTCTTAAATCATCCAGCTTATATTTCTTTTTATCGGTACTTTTTATCACTTTTTTGCTTTCAGCCAATTCTTTATTAATTTTAATCTCTGACAAAATCATTTCTCCTTGTGAATATTATTTTTTAATATAACTGTTAACATAATATCTTCTCATTTTAAGAACCGCTTCCATTGTATAAAGTCTTCTGCTTTCCCACTCAACAGTCATTTGTACTGTGCCGCTTTCAGTTTCAGCGATTCTTGATGTTTTTACATAAAATGATTTTTCCGTCTCAGAACCGTCCTCATTTATAATTTTCACCTTATTTCGGTTTTTCTTAAGCCCTTCCATAACTTTTAGCGCCATATCGTGAGCTTCCCTCGTTCCTCTATGAATAAAACTAATATTCCATACATATGTCAGCTTATACGCACTTAAAGTATCGTTATCAGTCTCAATCTCAGGAACAGGAAAATAAACTGCCGGAACAAGAAAACCCTCCGGTATTTCCTCATAATAGGGATAAGGATTTTCTAAGGTCTCAAGTACAAATCTCATAACACTCGCCATTTCCTGCTCAATCAAAAAAATCACTTCTTCCCTTAAAAATAATTTTCTATAAACTGCCTCATTTTAGCTTCCATAAGATCAGGCAGAATTTTCTCAATTATCATTACAGCGTTATCCCAATAATGATTTCCATCCACAAACCTCGCTTTTAATACCATACCTCCTTTGGCTGATTTATCATAAATAAAACGCCTCCCTTTCCAATACCCAGGAACAAATCTTCGCTCTACTCCAGAAGGACAAGTTCCATGTCCGTCATTAACATACTTAGCGTAATTTACGCTTGTTCCCACTTCAAGAGTTAAATTTCCCTCTTTAAGTCTCCAAATATTATTTTCATCATCTTTGATAAAACTTTTAAGAAGCTGCCTTGAACCCACTACTTTTCGCCTTATAATCTCATCACTCAAAACCCTAAGAAACTCAACGCCTATTCCATTCAGAAACAATTTTAATTCTTTCTCAATATCACCGTTTCCAAGCTTGTTCACACTCTCAAAGAACCTTTTCATCTCACTGAAGTCAATATTAACAGCCGCCATTACAGTGGTTTTTGCTCCCTTATTTTTTTGATATTGACAAAAATATGGTGATTTCTGATATTATGAGGTTCCTCAGCGGTGTACTCAAATCCGGTATCACAATCAACGATTTTATCATTAATTCTTATATCTGTTCCGACAGGCAAAGTGAATTTTATTTTCGCTTCCATATTATTGGCCGGTGAATTTTGTGTAACAGTGACACTCTGAGATTTTATACCAAAATGACAGCTTTGTTCTTTGATATCGGGCACCTCGGAATAATTAAAGCAGTGTGATACAGGCAACCCATATCCAACAGAAACATCTTTTCTCCCAAGATGATATATATCGCATTTATGGTCAAAAAAATCCTCAATACTCATAAAATCCCTCCTATAACTTTCTCATTCGCATTGTAACACTGTTATTGGGTTTTGTTATGACAAACTC
>CATJCJ010000585.1 GCA_949738935.1 uncultured Eubacteriales bacterium
CGGTTTTATACTAATTTTTATGCTTTTATTAATTACAAATTTTTCTATTTTACAAATTGTATATTTTTGTGATATAATAAAAGTAATCGGAAAAAGAGGTGAGAACCGGTGAATACAAAAATGGCCGGCTTGCTGAAAAAAATTCTGGCAGCGTTATAAATTTTTGCTTTGGGGCCATTTTGTTTATGCTGCTTTTGATGATAGCTTCGGATTATGTTTTGCATTGGGCGGCGTTGATTGACTGGTTTGTCAGCAAGAAAAAAGATTAGATATATAATTAGGTAGATATTATGCGGATAATTGCAGGTGATAAGCGCGGACAGATTATCAAAGCGCCGGCCGGGCGCGGAACCAGACCCACCACAGATAGGGTGAGAGAGGCTATTTTCAGCACGCTGGCTCCGTTTTTGGAGGGAGCGTATGTTTTGGACGCTTTTGCCGGCAGTGGGGCGCTGGGTTTGGAGGCGCTTTCCCGGGGCGCGAAAGGCGTAGTTTTTTGTGAACAGGCCCGGCCGGCGCAGCTGGTGATTAAGGAAAATTTGGCTCGGCTGGGGCTGGCGGCGCGTGCGCAGTTGCTTTGCGGCGCGGCGGAGCAGCAGCTTATTGGCGCAAATAAAGCTTTTGATATTGTTTTGTTAGACCCACCTTATAATCAGGGTCTGATTACAAAGATTGAACCTCTGCTGCTGCGTGAGGGCTTTTTGCAGAGCGGTGCTTTGGTGATGCTGGAAACAGCGGCCAGAGAACCGGAACTTTTGGCGGATACACGCTGGCGGCAGTTAAAAAACCGGGTATATGGTGATACGGCTGTATATTATTGGGAATTATAGGCTTATTTATTGGAATGATATTTGCTTAAAAGGGAGGCGCAAACAATGGATTTTACGGACAACGACGGCTTGGGTAATGCTGATATTGGCGTGTTGTTGCAGGATTTGGAAACTTATATTGAAAAGTGTTCTCGGGTGCCGCTGACCGGTAAAATTATGGCAGAGGGTGATTTTATTCTGGAAACTATCGATAAAATTAATGCTATTTTACCGGAGGAAATGAAGCAGGCCAAGCAGGTTTTGGAGCAAAGCGACAAAATTTTGGAGAGTATTGAAGCGCA
>CATJCJ010000586.1 GCA_949738935.1 uncultured Eubacteriales bacterium
TGTCTGGAATAAAGGCAACATAATGAAACAGCGTTCTTTATTACCTAATAAATTCATTGGCAAGCCCAGTATTAATATATGGAATGGAGAAATCAGATTGCAATTTATCCAAGATATAGCATAATATAACAAAACAGCCTATACAGAAATTTAAATCTGTATAGGCTGTTTTTATTAATAAAAATTAAAACTTAAAACCTATTTGAGGATCTTTTAATGATTCAACCATTCGTTCCCTGACAATATCATTAGGGTTCAAATTTCCAATAAGCAACGGTGATTGAGGATCGTATTGTCTAATATTAGCTATTACAGCTTCCCACTGAGGAAGAGCAATTGGTTCTTGCTAAATCTTTTGCGGAGATAGTAAAGAGCTATGGTATACAAATCTGTACCTGTGCAGAAAAGCTATGTTTGTAAAAATTTGGGGTTAAAAAATCCAGCTGCATAGACAAAGCCCTTTTAAAAAAATTGCTTGGTTGTTCACTGAATGTCTGTAAAGACAAATGGCAACGGAACAAATGTGAATGTGTTTCAAGCATTGATATTGGCGAATTTGACACTCCCACGAATAAATCCCAGCTATGCTAGGTGTTCCTATTGTGGGATTCTTGCTTCTACGAACATAGCCACTAACCTGTAACGTATTACAGACTTCGGTCTTATATGATCTCCACAAGCGTAAATTCGGGTTTGCCCAACCCTACATGTATTAATTTAATTTAGGCTGCTGATGATAGGAGTCTTAATCCTTCGTTAAGGATATTCTTAGCAGCATTAATATCCCTATCGTGATGCCTTCCACAATTAGGACAAGTCCATTCACGAATTTTTAAGTCCTTAACTGCTAGATTTCTAAATCCACAAACACAGCATTTTTGGCTGCAGGCAAAGAACCTGCCAACTTTAATAAGCTGCTTACCATACCATTCTGCCTTATAGCTAAGTTGACGTACAAATTCTCCAAAAGAACAATTTGCAATAGCCTTGGACAAATGGTAATTTTTAAGCATACCTTTAATATCAAGATCTTCAATACAGATCACATCATAGTTTCTTACCAAGAAGTTGCTTAACTTATGTAAAAAGTCTTTACGTTGGTTAGACACCTTCTCATGTTGCCGGGCTAATTTTAGTCTTGCTTTTTCACGGTTACGGCTATCCTTTGTTTTTCGGGATACCCGTCTTTGGCATCTAATCAATTTCTTTTCAGATTTATTTAACCATTTCGGATTTGCATACTTAACGCCTCCGGATGTAGTTGCAAAATCTTTAATGCCAAGGTCGATACCAATAGCAGCACCGGTAGACTCAAGCTGTCCAATATCCACATCAGTACAGCATAAGCTTACATAATACTTACCGCTACCAGCCAGACTAACTGTGGCAGACAGGATTCTGCCTTGGATTCCTTTAGTCATTTTAGCTTTAATCCAGCCAAGCTTAGGCAGCTTAACCAGATCTTCCTTAACTGAAATATTCATTTTAGACTTAAAACTCTTTTTAGCTTTACGTTTTGATTTGAATTTAGGAAAGCTAAATTTCTTTCTGTCCCTAAAGAAATTCTTATAGGCAGTATCTACATTCTGAACAGCAGACTGTAACGCTGTAGAATCGACTTCTGTAAGCCAAGGATATTGTTTCTTTAAATCTGGCAGCATTTTAATGCAATCATAGCCAGAAAAAGATTTACTTTTTGTTTTATACTCATCCATACGAAGAGCTAATATTTGATTATACACAAATCTGGTACAACCAGATGTTTTAGCCATTAACTCTTTCTGAAATGGATTAGGATATATTCTGAACTTATAGGCTTTTTCCATAGTTAAACACCTCCCTTCTATTTAATTTAATATCCTTTTATATGAAAAAAACAAAAAAATATTGATAGATAACTGTGCGCCTTATATACTACCATTGAAATGGTGGGTTTTACGGCGCATTTCTATAATCAATTAAAACCCTTCTTTCTCCTCAATCAGTTCAAGCATCTCGTCATCGTCATCAGTACTTAGTTGAAAGCTATCTTCGAGATATGACACTTCTGGGCCACAATCAATCGGTAACTCAAGCTCTCGGAGGTTTTACTTGACATATTTCAAAGCTTCCTCTTTGCTATATGACGAAACCAAGACATCACCTATCATACTCCAAACAACCGGTACTGCAAATGTTTTTAATTTCTTTTTAGACATATTTTTCTCGTCTCCTTTTTCATTTTATCAATTTTTTTTGTTTTTTTGTTATACGGAAAAGACAGAAAAAGTATTTCAAGTCCTAATATTTCCTTTCTTAAATCCGTATTTTGTGAATAAAGGAGAGTGATTTTTATGGCTGATTTGAAAGCCTTATTTGATGAAAACGGCTTATTAGGGATTATCCCTTATGCCTTTAATATGTCCGGACAAGGATATGATTTTCTTTGTTTAAAGCTCAAAGCAGGAGTGCCTTTCTGGACTGTCTATTCAGATGAAAACCTTGTTCCGTTTATAGCAACAGACACGGAACGTAATTATATTTATTTCCCATTATTCAGCACACAAGAGCAGGCGGAAGATTTTGTTCAGACGTTGCTGCAAGATAATCTTCATTTTCATCCCCAAGTTGTTGATACTGGTTCAAATGCCGGTAATTTATGGTTATGTTACAGGGATTTGGGTATAACCCATGTCCGTTTTGACGATACAATATGGGTGGATATTAAAGATTTGGCTCCGACAGCAACATATGACGGATTCTTAA
>CATJCJ010000587.1 GCA_949738935.1 uncultured Eubacteriales bacterium
GAAGTATAAACATCTAAGATTAAAAAAAAATTAGATAAGTCTTAAATGTTAATTATAAAAACAGTATAAAAAAATTATGATTATAGTATGCGACAAAAGTATTTGTCATTTACTATAAATCCTCTGTAAGGATGCGCACAATTTTTGCAGAGAAGTTTCTGCGTCTGTATACAGCAAAAATCGGTGCAGTAAACGTTATAATTTATGATGTTTACTATATACACCACTTTACAGATTTTAAAAATAAAAAAAGCATAAAGGTACTTCCTATTGTATAATAAGTTTGACTAAAAATTATAGAAAGGAAGTAACACCATATGCCAAACTTATTATACAATAAAAATTCATTTATTGGAAGACTAAAAAATTAGGTTGTGAATTTTAATTTGTGTAAATGTGATTAAATCTAAACTTTTTTTGAGTATACTATTTTTACAGTCAGTCAGGGAAATGCTGAGGAGCGACCCAACGCAGGCTATAAAATATACTGTAAAAGCTTTAGCGTTGAGTATCCAAAGCAAACCTCCTCGTATAATCGGTATTAAAAAGGCAGCAACTTTTGATGCTGCCCAATACCGTATATATGTAGTCTGCGTTGGGTCGCTCCTCAGCGTTGCCCTAATTGACTGTAGTATTATTATAGTCATATAAGAACAAAGTTAATCGCATTTACACAGATTAAGATTCACTCCTAAAAAAAGAGGTCTTTTAGTTTTTATTTGTTTTACAAATTTTTATAAACTTGACCTCGATTATCGATATTAACAACTTCAATAATCAATCTATCTCCATAAATAGAGTAAATAATCCTAATATCGTTTACTCGTATCCTATATAAATTATCTTTCTCTTTGAGTTTTTTAATATCTGTTCCTGTTGGAAAATTTTCAATAGCCTTAATTAGTTTAATCTTTAATTATTTAGATTGCTTTTTTAAAAATCTTAATGCCTTTCTGCTATAATCAATCTTGTAAATCTTCATAAGTCAAATCACACTTCTTTAAGACTTCATCAAGAGTGTATGTTGTACCATCATTCTCGGCTTCAGCAATCATTTTTAAGTCCCATTCATCAGGCTCAACTTCCTCTATTAAATCATCAGATAACCCTTTAAGTCCTTTCAGAATATCTAAAACATACACTAATTTACTATCAGAACTGTTTATTTAATTCTTTATACTCCATTTGTAATTTACGTGAAGTATTTCCTTTAATATATTGTACAAGTTTACTTGCTGACAAATACGGCGGAACCGATACAAATGTATATGATCTTTGCCTGCATTACCCGCAAGTATTTCCGCTTCGTTACTGTGACATACTATACAAATCAGTTTCCTTGTTCTTATTGCTATTTTTCCTGCTAATACCGGTTTCCTATACTTTGTTATTCATACAAGATAATATTTTATATCATATGTGTAATGCGCTGATTTTCTGTAATTCTGCACATTATCACCCCAAGTTTAGTATTTCTGTTTTTATTTTTTCTAAACTTTAAGGTGGTTAACCTAAAGGTTTCGCCTGAAAGCGAGGGTTTTAACCTCATTATACAGACAATAAAATATCTAATACCTTAAAAGTAACTTACCGTTACTATTTCTATTAAAGATTTTATTATTGTATTTATTATATTCTTTATGCGCCCGTTTTTCAATTTTTGGTCACCTCTCTATAGTAAGAAATCAAGATTTACTCAATATTGATATTCAATGTAATCTCTTTTACTTTTATTTCTAAAGGACTTTCAGCACCGCCTAAAAATTCTTCCGTAAGGGATATAATATCTTTTTTATTTCCTTTTTTACCTGTATAAATCATATATAACTCTGACTTTGGAAAACTAACCTTTTTAGAGCTGTATAAATCATGTATAACTCTGACTTTGGAAAACTAACCTTTTTAGAGCTGTATAAAATCTGTTCTGTTTCCATAATAATAAGCGTGATATGTTTCCGCAAGATACATAAACATTCTTATAACTATGTTTACAGACCACGTAGTTTGTGCCTCTGTGAGAATAAATATTTTATCCTTTACAGAAAATCCCAGGTCATTATACATATTAGCCATAAGCACGTTTTCAAGAGTAATCGGCTTTATATCCTATTCCCTTACATCTCGGCTCTCTGGGTAAAACGCCTTATAAAGCTCCAGCGTATATTTTTTCTCTTTGAACAAGTGTGTAAACACACTGTCCTCGTATTATATAGTTATAGTGTTTAAAGCCCTAATCCAGGACTTATGCTATAATGTTGTGGATTAGTTATCACTCTCTACCGCTTGATGGTTTAATTAAAGCTCTAACCACAGTCTCTTTGTACATTTGTTAATTAGTTAGATACCGCATGACGGTTTATTTAGAACGAGGTTACAATCGCAAAGAGTACCTGCGGCTCTAAACAGTGTCAAATTTACTTTAAAGGAGTTAAGGATTATGATTTTTATAGGTATTGATGTC
>CATJCJ010000588.1 GCA_949738935.1 uncultured Eubacteriales bacterium
TCTGTTTTGTTGTGCCTATTTTTCATCCTCTTATCCTCCATAATTTTCCTGCTTCTTTTTTCATTTTAGGTATTGACTTTTATTAGCAGGTTTCGCACAAAGCTTTTGTTAAATGGTCGCCGATTTGTCCTCGTGCGGATTATTGGCGATATGTGGGCGGAGTACCGCCCTTGAAATTTCTTCCTCTCCGTGCTATAATCTCCTTATCGGCTCTGCCAAGCCGAAATAAACCGAAAGGAAAAATGTTTATGTGGCGTTACAAAAGCCCTATTGGAAATATTTACATTAAAAGGCTTTCAGACGGTTCATACGGAATGGAACATAACGGAACCGTCTGGGAAGCCTGTGACACCCCCGAAACCGAAGCCGATAACGTTTATATGCAATGCACTGGTTGTTCGGATTGGGATTCGCTTGATACAAGAAAAATAAATGTGCCACGCGATTTGTCCGAATGGGAGAAAATTTAATCGTTTAGACTGCCTGTTTCGTTGCCGCGATTCGGGCAGTCAATTTTCTCTAATGTATTAGCCATATACATAACCATTCGTATTGCTTCATCAACCTTGACAACAGATTCGGCATTGTTTAAACCTGAATTTAATTCTTTGTTCGCCGTTTCAATTCGCTTGATAAGCAAATCCGTGTAATCCTCCGCCGCCTTTTCGATTTTGGCTTTTAGTTTTTCGTTCATTGACTTCATGCTCCTTTCGTTTAAAGTAAATGGTGCACACATCCCCGCTCATGAGCGGCTTTGGCAATATGTGGGGCGGAGTGCCGCCCTTGAAATTTCTTCCTCTCCGTGCTATAATCTCCTTATCGGTTCTGCCAAGCCGAAATAAAGCGAAAGGAGAAAACATGTAATGAGCTTTTTTGGACGAATGACTTCAGATGATGAAGTTGAAGCCTTAGCAACAGAGCTTGCTTTATTGTATATTAGAAAAAGCGATAAAGTAGGTTCAAATCCTAAAGAGTTAGCCCACCAATTTGTGGAAGTTCAAAAGGAAATCTATGATGAATTGTGTGCTATTCGCTAAGAGGAATAATTACTGTTTTTAAACACAATTTACATTCATCAAGCAAGTTACTTGCTGAGAAGATACTCATTCCTGCCAAGGTCTGGAGTATCTTCTCAGCTTTTTCTTTGTCCTCACTACTGGAAAATGCGTGTTCCCAAGTTTTTTCTGAAATTCCAAGCTTTAAACCGCCTTTTGTTATCATTTGTTTTCACCCCCTTTCCGTTCCTCCGCCGCCTTTTCGATTTTGGCTTTTAGCTTTTCGTTCATTGACTTCACGCTCCTTTCGTTTAAAGCACTTGAATTTACAATCATATTATCGCCACAACAAGGGCAATATTTAAATGAAAGGTTGCTGACTTTGTTTGAAACGAATGAAAATTCGCAACTACCACACTTGAAGCAAAGAAGCGAACCCATTTTTCGCGGAATCCATTTCGTATGTTTCATTTGTTGAATTTCTTCAATTTCACTTTTGTACATATTATCTCCCCCCTTTCACTGTTTTGCCGCTTCAAGCATTGTAATTTAAACAAATCCGTGCTATAATCTCCTTATCGGCTCTGCTAAGCCGAAATAAAGCGAAAGGAGAAATGAAGATGTTGTTTACATACCGTTTTGATGTTTCAACGCTAAGCTCAATAGAGAAAGAACAATTTGTAAGTGAAGCTAAATTTTATGCGCCTATAGTTAATCCGGGCGAAATTGGTGCAAAAGGAGCAATGTATTATGACGTTTTTTTTGAACACGAAAATTACATTCCGCTTTTTCTAAACAAGTATAAATCGCTCAAATACATTGACTATTCACATATTCCATATGAATATTGGAAATATCCTTTTTAATCCTTAAAAA
>CATJCJ010000589.1 GCA_949738935.1 uncultured Eubacteriales bacterium
TGCAATTTCATCCGTTTCAAATGTTACCATTACATTTCCCACCTCATGAGCAGTGGCTATTCCTTTTTCATCTACAGACAATATATTACTATCACTAGATGTCCAAACACCTTTTAATTCAGGAACTTCTGTACTTAAATCCATCATTTCATTGATAGCAATTTCAATTACATCATTATCTTGAGATGATGATGCGTAAATTGTTAATGGAAACATATTCAGAAGTAATGCCCAAATTAGCAGCAATACAAGTCCACGATTTCCTATCTTATTTAAATAAATCATGAATTATAGCTCCTTTCTATACATCTCCTTTCAAGAGATTCTTTATGAGCAAACTGTTTTTTGGCACTCCCTTGTCTACAACTCTTCATAGTTAGCTTGAGATTCTTGTTTCTACGAGTGTTGCCAACAGCCAGAAATTAACTTCGGTATTTACACTCTACACAAGCGTAAATTCGGATTTGCCCAGTCCTACATAATATCTTTATATGCAAAAGAAGAATAAAATATCAGGAAATCTACATTCCTGACATTTTATTACTTTAAACTAAGATATTTCATATATGGAAGACTAATACCGGCAGCAATAAATTGCTCCTTAATCTTCATTCTTGCATCACTGCAAGCTTCAAAATTTTCCTTAACAGTTTTAGTCAACACATTTGCGCGCATTAAAATACAGCACCTTCTTTCTTTCTTGTTAGTTAATTATTTATACGAAAAAAACAAGAATTTATTAAGAGGCAAAAGAAATAGCGCCTTATATCCCACCATTGAAATAGTGGGTTTTACGGCGCATTTTTATAATAAATACTACTTTAAGAACCAATGAAAATAAAAGCGGTTCTGTTATATTGATGGTAATAGAATTGGTATCATTCTGTATTTTAGATGATATATCTTCCACATAAGTCCCACTTGTCATTCTCAATATTTTAATTACACTTATATTCACTTTTCTACACCCCTTTCTTTGTGAACTTTCCCTTATTTACAAAAGGGAACTCAAACAAAAAGTTTCGAGTTCCTTTTATAAACATTTAGTTGTATGAAATATTAATACAATTTTTTAATCTTTAAAGATTTGTACCCAATATATTCGACCATCAATATTAGTGTAACCAACGCCTATTTTAGTTATATGGCTATTCAAAATATTTGCTCTATGCCCAGGAGAATTCAGCCAATCCTCCATCACCTCATCTGCATTTTTTTGCCCATAAGCTATATTTTTCGCTGCATAACTATATGAAATAGCCATTTCTCCTAAAATTGTGAAACATTTAGTTCCATCAGGCCGTGTATGTGAAAATTTCTGCACGCATTCAGATGCCCTTGATTGTGCTGCTTGAGATAGTTCGTTGTCCAAAAACACTTCATTCAGTCCATTATTCTTTCGAGCCTCATTTACCAATTCTGTAATCCGTTCCGTAAAATCAATAACTTCAGAGTTTGCTATCTGCTCTTTCTGAACAACCTCATGCTTTTTAGATTGTACAGATAAATCTTTGTTTGCAATAACATCAACCAATCTACAATAAATAGTAGCTGCTTCAGCACGAGTTACACTATCATTACCAATGAAGTTACCAATATCATCTTTACCAGTAATTAGTCCCATTGCAAATACAGTAGCAACAGAGATTTTATTATTCTCTGGAATACGATCCCAGTCAGCAATCTTAGACTGAGCAGCTGTAATTTCTGCTTCAGTAGGAAGTGTAACACCCTTATCTACCAGTAGATTATACATAATACGAGCCATTTGATAACGGCTGGAACTATATTCTGCATCAGTCCAACTGCAACCCTTGGTCAAATTATGTTTTTCGCAGACATCCTGAGTCGCAACATACCACTTAACGTCAGGTTCATTACCTGCAGTGCTTGCAGCCAACTCATCAGCATAAAAGGCTCTGGTCAGAATGGTAGTAAACTGAGCCATCGTCAACTTAGCTTCAGGAGAGAAGTTTCTCTCACCAGTTTTTTCATTATAATCCGTACCGCTTACCACGCCGTCGGTATAAACTCGCTGGATATTTTTATAGCCCCAGTAAGAGGCAGGTACATCTTTAAAATCTGCTGGTTCATTAGCAAATATAGCATTCGTTGATAGAATAGTAATAATAAAAATAAATAATATTTTGCTTTTAAGTTTTTCGTTAAAAATAATCATAAAAATATAGCAATCTAAACCTTGTTTAGTTAATCAATTATAGCAAAGATTGCGAACTCACTTCCTTTACTCTATTAATTTTCATGTCTCCAATATACGAAAGAAAACAAAAAAATATTAGGCTGTTCAAAACTGAACAACCTAATATTTAAGTTCACTATTCTATTTCTCATACAAAACTTCTTTCCATAATTAATATATCTCCCATTAATCTGTTTTCATCACCAACATCGCAAATAGTATATTAATAAACATTCCAACAACACATTCGCCTTGGCATATTGTTGCAAAAATACAAGTGTCTTCTATATCTGATATAGACCAACCAACAAATCCAAACAATAATCCAAGTGTTAGAAAAATTAAACATATTATTACTTTCATGTTGACTTTATTTCCTCCATAAATTTATCTCTCAAACAAAATTTCTTTGCCATAAGAAATTTTGGTAATATTCTGACAAACCAATGAGCTGACTCCAAGGCGTTCAAATAATTGTCTGGCACTTTTTTGCGTTACAAAATTATATACATAGAAACAAGTATAA
>CATJCJ010000590.1 GCA_949738935.1 uncultured Eubacteriales bacterium
CAGCTGACTCTTAATCAGCGGGCCCAGGGTTCGAGTCCCTGAGAGTGCACCATTTGGTAAAAATTTCCTGCTTCTTAAGAGGGGCAGGAAATTTTTATCTTCAAATAATTTTTCAAAATTCGACGCTATATGGGACTGCCCACAGTTCAGATCAAAATCCCGACTGGAACAAAACTAGCCGGGAATTTTCAATTTCAAAGGCGAAAATACAAGGGACAAGTGCGCCCATTTTTAGAAAAATGCAGACAGCAGCCAGACGTCGAATTCGCCCCGCAATATCCTCACTCCGCGCTCCGCTCACAAGGCAGGGCGCTTTTCTTTTGCCCTTTTCCCGGGCAGACTCTCTTCCCCCCTCTCCACACCTCTCCCCCTAATACTTTACCGGCTGAGAAAGAAGAAGCTTCTCTCCCGGATCAGCAGCTACAGGCAACGAACCAGCAATCAATCAACAAACAAACGCGAAAGGATGAACGCACATGAACATCGGCATCGACCACGGCTACTACGCCATCAAGACAAAGCATTGTTCTTTTCCAGCCGGTATCACGGCTTACACGCATGAACCCTATACCCTGCAGAACACGCTGGAGTACGAGGGACAGTATTACGTCTGCGGCACCGGCCGCCAGCCGATCCTGCGGGACAAGGCTGTGAACGGGAACTATTATCTCCTGACGCTCGCAGCCATTGCCAAAGAGATCAAATACCGAGGCGAAAAACCGGAGTGTTCGGTGGTGATCGGCGCGGGCCTGCCGCTGACAACCTACGGACGCGAAAAGAAGCCGTTCCGCAATTACCTGCTGCGTTCTTCCCAGCCCGTGTGCTTTAAGTTCGAGGGCGAGGCGTACAAGGTGACAATCCGGGACGTACTGCTGTTCCCGCAGGGCTATTCAGCCATTGTGAATCATCCGGAATTTGTGCGGGAAGAAACGTTCCGGAGAGTCCTGCGCGAGGAATTGCGGGGCATTCAATTGCAGGCGGAGCATGTTCCTGAACAGAAGCCGGAACGGGCGTCGTCAGAACCGCCGATCCCGCAGGAAATGATGGGCTTTCTCACCGGCCTCATGGGAGAGGGCTGAGAAAAACCATCGGGTTTCCGCCCTTGTTGCTTGTGCCGAACTTTGGACAATGTGTTCGCGCATCTTTGTTGGTCCTTGTGAATAGCTTTGCGCCCGGCTTTCGGATATGCTTGTCTTGCCGCAAGGGCAGAAACGAGTCGAAGCAATGGAAACAAAAGGCGTGACATGCAAAATCCCGCTGGAGCTGCACAACCGGATCAGCGAAGAAATCCGCGCGAGCGGCAGCACAATGAGCAAGTTCATCGAGATGGTCATCACAAGCTACTACGAGGAAAACGAGAAAGGGGCAGAAACAATGGGTAAAACAAGGACAATGGCATTTCAGATCAGCGAGGAACTGTTCCAGAAGATCAAAGAATATCTGGCCGAGTACGAGAGGGTGTACCATCGGCGACTGACGCAAAAGGAGTTCGTGATTGGGCTGGTCGAACAAGCGCTGGAAGAAGCGGATGAGGAGTTCGAGGCAGCGCGGGAGGCACAGGCATCGCATTTCAGTGCAGACTCGCCTCTGCTCCATCGGCAGCCTGACGCGGACGAAGAAAACGGCCGCGAGGAATCGGACGGCGCAGAAGAATCCGATGAGGATGAAGCCGGGCCGGAGGATGCCGAGGGCGGTGATGAGGATGAAGCTGAACCGGAAGATGTCGAGGATATCGACGAGGACGTGGCCAATGTGGGAGCATCCGCAGAGGATGGCGACAGTGCCGATGATGACAGCGTCGAACCGGAGGACGGCAGTGGCGCAGCGACAGAGGAATAACCCGCATTCAGAAAAAGCCCCGATGGAGACTGGACACAAACCAGCTCCATCGTGGCTTTTTTTCGTTCTCAGGCAGGAAAAACTCGCTGAACTGCAGCAGAGAAAACAGGCGCGGCCTGCCAAAGAGAGCATCGCCCCCTGTGCGCGGCTGTGTGCCCCCGTGTGGGCCGGTTCCGCTGCGGCTGGGGAAACTGCCCGCCGAGCGCGGTAAAAGCGGTTACAGAGAAAAAAGGACATCACAATCAGGAGCATAAAGTCCGTAAAAGCCAAGCCATCTGCGCAGGGCTTCGGCGGGCTTTTTCGATCAATCAACCATCCAATTATGGAAAGGGGGAATGCCTTTGCTTGTGTTCGGCTGATCCATCTGATATCTCATCTAAAAAACAACGAGGAAGTGATAAATGACATCATTCGATACATCGACATGTTTTCCGGAATCGGTGGATTCCGGGAGGGCCTCACGCGCGTCGGAGGCTTTGAATGCGCCGGACACTGCGAACTCGACGTCCGGGCCGACCGCAGCTACCGCGCGCTGTTTGACACAGAGGGAGAATGGTTCTGCGCCGACGCCAGAGAAGCCGATCCCGCCGCCATGCCCGATTTCGACCTGCTCTGCGGCGGATTTCCGTGCCAGAGTTTTTCGATTGCTGGACGCCGGGGCGGATTCGGTGACCCAAGAGGGACGCTGTTCTTTGAACTCGCCCGGCTGGCTCGTGCCCGGCACCCTCAGTATCTGCTTTTTGAAAATGTTCCCGGCCTGCTTTCGCATGACAGTGGCCGGACGTTTGCGACGATCCTCGATGCGCTGGACAGATTGGGGTATGGCGTCGAGTGGCAGGTGCTTGACAGCAAGGATTTCGGCGTCCCGCAGGCCCGGCG
>CATJCJ010000591.1 GCA_949738935.1 uncultured Eubacteriales bacterium
TACTTTATAGCAATGCTTATTAAAAATGACCTGCAAATTAAACAGCAAGCCAGGTGTTTCCTCAATCTTTTTGACCAGCTTAAAATACCACTCATTATCAACTCGGCAGATTTTATGATATTTTTCTTGTCTCGCCAAGCAAATATTTGTGCCATCATCACTAAATTGGGCGGTAGTTACACCGGCAAACAGTCCATAAGGAGTTGGCCGGGCAGTCATACGGTCATAATATTTTTTAACGGACTCCAACATTCTGGTTGTTGTTTTGCCGGAATTATCTGCATACATTTTATATAAATCCTGTGAAGCAATAGCCACTGCCTCCGCAAATAATTTATCCTGTCGGCAGAACGCCATAATTTCATCATCCGACAATTTGGCAAAACCATAAAATTCATTCAAACTTCTGGTCGGACAACGCATTAATATGTGCTTTGCTGCTTGATATTTCATAATCAATCACCTCGTTTTAATCATATCTTAAAGCGTCAATCGGCTCCAATCTGGCTGCTTTAGTGGCTGGCAGAAAGCCAAACACAATTCCTATGCCAACCGAAACGCCAAAGGATAGCAAAATCGAATCCGCTGCCAACTTAAACGTCAGCTCCATAACCCGACAGGCAATAAAGCTTACAAGCACACCAACCGCAACCCCCAGCAAACCGCCAACAGCGCTGGTGCTGCCCGCCTCAACAATAAATTGCAGGCGAATATCTCGCCGTCTGGCCCCAAAGGATTTGCGCACACCAATCTCCTTGGTGCGCTCAGATACCGAAATAGACATTATATTCATAATGCCCACACCTCCTACCAACAGGGCAATACCGGCTATCATCTTCAAAACAGAAAGCATATTATCTTGCATTGATAACATCATTTCCATTCGTTCTTTTTGGCTGGTTATATTGAAATAATCGTCCTTTTCGTAACACGCCAGCAAACGCTGCTCAATGGCCGCCACTGCCGCCTCCGAACATTCAAGAGTAAGCGAATTAAGGGTATAACTTCCCACAAACGGTGTTTCGCCCAGCTTCAAAATATTGGAGTAAGGAATATAAATCACATCATCAGGGCCGCCCTCGCCAGTGTTCAAATCATCTATTGCGGCCAGCACTCCTATTACCGTATAATTCTGTCCTCTGATTTTAAGCGTATTGCCCAAGGCAGCGCCACCCATAATCTCGTTTGCAATAAAACTGCCCACAACGCAAACGTTAGCCTGACGTTCCACGTCCATATATTGCAGAAAACTGCCCTCGGTCAATTCCAACAGCTGGGTTTTAGGATAAGCCTCGCTAACACCATAAATTGTTGTTCGGCCATATCTGGTATTGCCATATTTAACGCCGCCGCCCATTTTTACAATTGGGCTTAAATCGCAGAGCAAGGCAGGGTTATCGCTCACCAACTCATACATATCTTCAACATCAATTTGTCTGGTACTGTCCCGGTTATATATGCTGACGCTAATCATATTAGCTCCCATATTGTCAAACTGAGCCTCAACCTTAGCCATAGTACCCCGACCAATCGTTATAATAGCAATAACCGCCGCCACGCCGATAATAATGCCCAACATAGTCAGCAGAGAGCGCACCTTGCGGGCCAGCAGGCTTTTCAAAGCCATTACAAAGGCTTGA
>CATJCJ010000592.1 GCA_949738935.1 uncultured Eubacteriales bacterium
ATTATATTAATATAATTTTAATAAGCTCGTAGGTTTTTTAAAAACTTGAAAATAAAATTTTAGTAATAACTGCTATTAGAAATACTAAATTTAGTTTTACAACTGTTTTTGACTAAAAATGATTAGAGGGTGCAAAATGAAACATAAAATTAAAATTTTACTTGATATTATTATGTTACTTGTGGTATTAACTTTATTTAACAAAAGATTAATAAGTATGAAATATCACGAAGTGGCAGGACTTATTCTAATTGCTATTATAGTAATACATATAGTGCTTAATATAAAAACAATATTTGCAATGTGCAAAAACTTTGGAAAGATACCTATTACCTTGAAAGTCGGCGTAATAATTGATATTCTTCTGATTTTTTGTTTTTTATTTATAGGAATAAGCGGTATTTTAATATCGCATACTGTTTTGACAGAAATATCCTCACAAAATATATTGTTTAAAATAGGACATATATTTGCAGGTGGAATTTCAGTTATTTTACTTGGTATTCATATTGGTTTACATATATGCCGCAGACCAATGCCTAAATTAGCGGCAATTACTATTTCAATTATTACTTTATGCTGTGGTATATATGGAGTTATATATTCAAACGAAATTCGTTTTATAACTATGCCTTTTACAGTAACATCTATGCGGACAAATAATATACCTGATAATAAAAATTTACATCAAGTAAATGATGAGTCTCAAAAAAATGGAGAAAATCAAGACTTAAATAATCAAGAAGATCTATTAAAAGATAAAGGTATAAATAAAGGAAAAGGTAATGGTTATGGAAATAAGTATGGAAAACAAACTAGTCAAGGCGAAGGAAACAAAAAAAATACAGAATCTTTATCTGTTATACAAAAATTAGAAAATATATTGATGTTTTTTGGAATGATATTTACTTGCGCTATGATAACTTATTGGATAGCGATACCTAAAAACAAGAAAATAATTTAATTACATCAGCCTACAAGTTTTGGAAAAGCACATAAAAATAAAAATTATTTAATTTATAATATCTAAAAACCGATTTATTTGGCATTTTTGTAAATATAGATTTAAAAGGTTATAAATTGGTAATGATAATTAATAAAAAAGGCAGTTATTCCTGAATTATAAAGAATAGCCGCCTTTTTTGTTAAGCTAAATTAAATATTGTGATATGCTTTTTTCTTTCCGCATATTCTAAAGTTTTAGCGGCACCGCCCCAACTGTGATTTATAAAGCAAATCAAATAATTGGAATTATCAACCATATACTCATTTGTTTTAAGTATACGATACTTTTTTGGGGTTTTTTTCAGGTATTTCAGCAATAACCATTTCATCATAGTTTTTGTAATACTGTTCTCTATACTCGTTTATTTCTTTTGTGA
>CATJCJ010000593.1 GCA_949738935.1 uncultured Eubacteriales bacterium
ATCATAGTTTTTATAAGGAAAGGTGGTTTTAATGGATTATATAAAAAAAATAATTGACAATTTGAAATTATATAAAACTGCAAAAGATGATGACATTAAAATACTCATAGAAAATAATAATCGTAATAATTATCTTTATAAGACTGCCGATGAAGTCAGAAGAAATAATTATGGTATATATGTGTATACAAGAGGTCTTATAGAATTTTCAAATTACTGCAAAAACGATTGTTTTTACTGTGGCATAAGAAAAAGTAACAGCTTTGTATCAAGATACAGTCTTTCAAAAAATGAAATACTTGATTGCTGCCATGAGGGATACTCTCTCGATTTTCGTACATTCGTACTTCAAAGCGGAGAGGATTTACATTACAGCAATGATTTGCTTTGCGATATAATATCTTCAGTAAGGCACAATTTCAAAGATTGCGCAATAACTTTATCTGTCGGTGAAAAATCATATAAAAGTTACAAAGCCTATTTTAGTACAGGAGCAAACGGATATCTTTTAAGGCACGAAACTGCGGAAAACGAACATTATTCCAAACTGCACCCAAAAGAAATGAACCTTGATAACAGAAAAGAATGTCTTTTTAACCTTAAAAAAATAGGCTATCAGGTCGGTTCAGGATTTATGGTTGGCTCACCTTATCAGACAACGGAAAATCTTATTGCCGATTTGAGATTTTTACAGGAACTTATGCCCGATATGATTGGCATAGGTCCTTATATAACTCATAATGAAACGCCTTTTGCAAAATTTAAAAATGGAACTCTTGAATTGACACTCAAAATGATTTCAATTTTAAGACTAATGTTTCCTTACGCTCTTATTTCTGCCACAACAGCACTTGGTACAATAAACTTGCAAGGCAGAGAATTATGACTAAAAGCAGGTTCAAATGTTGTTATGCCTAATCTTTCTCCAACAAGTGTAAGAAAAAAATATGAGCTTTACGAAAACAAAATATGTACGGGCGATGAAGCCGCACAGTGCAGAGGCTGTCTTGAAAGACGTGTTGAGCTTGCAGGATATAAAATAGTTACCCACATAGGCAATGTTAAACGATAATATTGTGGGAGGTCGACTTATTCAACCTCCCGTTTCATTAAAATTTTATTCAATGTTTCGTTCATACTTCCCATATGATAGCCTTTCAAATACAATGCAATATATGAAAATCCGACTTACACCATTATATTGCCCGTGAACATGCACTCTAACTTGATTAAATCTAATATTTTCTTTCAAAGTTTTTATAAAATTTTTTTAATACGTTTATTTCTTTATAATTCATTTTACCATTTTTTCGATAAAGTATTTGTGTACGGTCAAATTATTTGTAACCTCCGGATGAAAAGCTGTTGCAAGCATATTATTTTGTCTTGCGGCGGTTATTTTTCCATTGCATACAGTAAGAATTTCAACATTATCTCTCACAGAGGAAATATAGGGCGCTCTTATAAAAACAAGAGGAATTTCTTTGCCGTCAAAATTTCCCCTTGTATTGAAACTTCCAAGCTGTCTGCCATAGCCGTTTCTTACAACAGAAATATTCATAGTACAAAAATACTCTTTATTATCGTTTTCTATTTTCTCGGCAAGCAAAATCATTCCTGCACAAGTTCCGAAAACAGGCAGACCATGTTTGATTTTTTCTTTTAAAAAATCAAACATTTCAAGTTCACGAAGTAATTTACCCTGCACGGTACTTTCGACGCCGGGAAGAATAATTCCGTCAAAATGCTTTGTCAAATCAGATTTATTTCTTATTTCAAATGACTTTACTCCCAATATTTCAAGCATTTTTATATGTTCTGCAAAAGCGCCTTGAACAGCCAAAACACCAATCATCATTATTTATTTACCTCTTTCCGCCATTAACAGTTCTATTTCATTTTCATTTATTCCAACCATTGCTTCTCCCAAATCGGCGGAAAGTTCAGCCAAAATTTTGGGCTTATCATAGTTGGTAACAGCTTTTACTATTGCCGCCGCTCTTTTGGCGGGATTTCCCGATTTGAAAATTCCCGAACCGACAAATACTCCCTCCGCTCCAAGCTGCATCATAAGAGCCGCGTCAGCGGGAGTCGCAACGCTGCCTGCCGCAAAATTCACAACAGGAAGTCTGCCGTTTTCATAAACATATTTTAAAAGTTCGACCGAAACTTCAAGCTCTTTTGCCGCATTATAAACTTCTTCTTCTCTAAGTGACCGGATTCTTCTTATTTCGTCTGTCATTTTTCTAATATGACGAACAGCCTGAATTATATCTCCCGTTCCCGGCTCTCCTTTTGTTCTTATCATTGACGCGCCTTCAGAAATTCTGCGAAGAGCCTCTCCCAAATCCTTAGCGCCGCATACAAAAGGCACTTTGAATTTTGTTTTGTCAATATGGTAAACATCGTCGGCAGGAGATAAAACCTCGCTTTCATCAATATAATCTATTTCTATCGCTTCCAAAATCTGAGCCTCTGTAAAATGCCCTATTCAGCACTTTGCCATAACGGGAATAGAAACAGCCTTTTGTATTCCCTGTATCATTTTGGGGTCGCTCATTCTTGAAACGCCGCCTGCCGCACGAATGTCGGCAGGTATTCTTTCACAATGTCATTAACTTAACAAAAAAATGCGTTTATAACCAACAGAATGTTTTGAAGAATTTTCTTTTCTTAAAAAAGTTCTGTTTTTTCTTACAGCAG
>CATJCJ010000594.1 GCA_949738935.1 uncultured Eubacteriales bacterium
ACAATGTTATAGGCTGCTCAAACGCTGAATTGGGACTGGCAAATGACGAGTATGTAACAAGTTTCAGCCTTGTGTTCGGTACTGTTAAAGCCGGATTCGCACAGGTTGAACAGCCGCAGGTTTATATGACTGTACTGAAAAATCTTCCTAACGGCTATCAGTTCGCAAACAAAGCGGACATTGGCGGTAAATATCAAGGCGAATGGGTTATTGGAAACAGCACTTGGCTTACTACTATTTACGCAGTAGGCGGTAAACTTCCTAAAACCGGATATTGATATAATATGTTGAGTAAAAGTCGCTTTTTTAAGCGGCTTTTACTTATCATTAAAAACATTAGAGATATAGGTTAAAAAAATTGTTTCTATTGTCGATATAATGAATATAGTAAATGTTGAAAGTATTATTTAAGGAGGTTTTCATTATGTCAATAAGTATAGGAAGAAGTAATTATTCTTACAATATCACGAACAACAAAGATATGAAAGAGAAAAAAGCTTCCTCAAAAACACAAACAGAAAATACTAATTCAAAAGCTGAATCTTCAATAAAAAAAGGTATAAACTTGTCCATATCACAAAAAGGACTTGAAATGGCACAGAAATTAGAATCTTTTGAAGATACTTACGAAACTGAAATAAGCCTTTTAAAAGGTATTGGAACAAGAGAAGTCGTTAATGGAACATTTATGGATATTCTATCTGAAAATTATCAATCAAAATTTAAAGAACTTGAAAAAAATTATTCCGGTGAGGAATACGATAAACAGCTTAGCCTTTTAGATAAAGCATATAGTAAAGCCGCAGAAAGTGCTTCAAGAGGTTATGTAAAACAACTCAGAATTTTAACAGGCGATATTGTTATTAAACCTACAAGCGCTCCGTCATATTCTACACAGGAAGAGGCTGAAAAAGCGTATCAAAAAGAGTTAGAGAAAGAAACGGATAGAAAATATGTTATTGATTCTGAACTTTCAAATTCTATACAGGAAAATCTGAAAGAAATGCTGATAAAATTAAAAACAGGCGAAACAAATAAAACAAGTGAATTTTTCACAAAAAATGATATACAAAACATCGGAAATTTATTTTTAAATAAAAAGACAACAACAGATATTTCAAGTATCAATTTTTCAAACTTTGCCTTGTCAATTATTGAGAAATACAATACTTTATACAAATAACGTTTTAAAAGCCGCTTTTTTAGGCGGCTTTAACTCATAAGTCTAATTAATTATTGAGTATTTTATATAAAAATTGATATAATTAACTTGATGATGAGCAAAAATTTATTGAATATTATCTCGTGTGAAATATTTAGAAATTGACTGCGCAACAGCAAGTTGCTTGTAGAAAATTATAATAAAGAGTATAATATGAGTATATCATTTTTTAGGAGGAACATTATGGAAATTAAAGATATACTTAAAAAGTTACGAGAAAAACATAATCTTACACAAGAACAGATGGCAAAACAAGCTATGGTCACAAGACAGGCGGTTAGCCGTTGGGAGACAGGAGAAACACAGCCTAATATAGATACTTTAAAAATATTATCACGCAAATTTAACGTATCAATAAATACACTTCTTGGCTCTCCTCGTTTACTCATTTGCCAATGTTGTGGAATGCCGTTAAGTGAAGATAGTATGATTAGCCGTGAGTCAGATGGAAGTTATAATGAAGATTACTGCAAATGGTGTTATACAGATGGAAAATTTATGTATAAGTCTAAAGATTCTCTTGTTGATTTTCTTATTAATAATATGCCAAATCCGGACGAAAAATCAGATGATGAACGGCGCAGTCTGTTTGAACATCAACTTTCACAGTTAAAACATTGGAAATAATTAAATTATACTATATTTATGGGTTATATGTAAATTATATAATTAAATTAACAATAAATTGAAATTTGCGGAGGATATATGGATAAATCTTTATCTAAAATGATATTAGAAGAATTATGGGAATTGTTCCCGATAATTCTTTCTAAACATAAAAGCTGCTGGAATGATTGGTACAAAGCGGAAAAAAGAAAAATAACTAATATTTTGAATGACATAGATTTAAGAATAAGCCATATTGGAAGTACAGCAATAAATAATATAATGTCTAAACCAATTATTGATATTCTTGTTGAAATACCAAAGAATGTTTCTATGACAGATATAAAAGAAAAACTTATAAACAGCGGCTATATATGTATGTCGGAGAACGAAAATAGAAAGTCTTTCAACAAAGGATATACTAATAATGGATTTGCGGAAAAGGTTTTCCATTTGCATTTACGCTATTATGGTGATAATGATGAGCTGTATTTTCGAGATTATATGAACAATAATTCTGTTCTTGCGAATGAATACGAAAAATTAAAAATTTCCCTATGTAAAAAATATAAGTATAATCGGGACGCTTATACAGAATCAAAAAGTGAATTTATTTTAAAATATACAAAAATCGCAAAAGCGGAATATAGAAATAAATATTAAACTATTTCCAATTATAAAATACGCCGATTTACAAGGTAATTATTATCTTGCGAATCGGTTATTTTTATGCCTAAATATCCGCCAACCAGCAAAACAGCTATGATTTTTTATTATCATTTTCTATTGTTTCTTTAATAGCCCTTTTTATAAAGCCAGCAATAGTTTCATTATTATTTTTAGCGTGTTAGGCAATAAGTTGTTTGTCATTGCTTTCTTTTGTAAATCGTAAAAGTACAGTGTCATAGTTTTCTTTTACATACTTGGAAACAGCTCTGTTCCTTGCCTCTTTCGATGAT
>CATJCJ010000595.1 GCA_949738935.1 uncultured Eubacteriales bacterium
CAAGGCATTACCGGATGTATTGAGTGAAAATCAAAAATCAAAAAAAGTATCAAATCTATTGCAAATATTAAAAAATGAGAAAATTATTGCGACAAAAGGAAAAAATCGGTATGCAAAGTGGTATATAATAAAATGATTGCTAGTGTATAGTCTATTGGGAGGTTGAGGAATGTATAATAAAAAATTTGATCCTTTGAATGCAAAATATGAAACGCACTAGACTCCATTGAAAAAAGAATGCAGAGTGAAGAGGAACAATATGTTCCCCAGATAAATATTGTTATAAATATAAAAAATAATTGTATTTCTGTTACTGATAATGGTGTTGGATTTCAAGAAGAAGAGTATATTAAATTTTTGGCTCCTAATTTTTCTTTTAAAAATGGTCAGACAAGAGGACATAAAGGGGTGGGAGCAACTTATTTGGCATATGGATTTAATTATATTCAAATAGCTACTAAGTCTCCGGATTTTGAAGCAATAGGAGTAATGAAAAATGCTAGAAAGTGGTTGACTGATGAGGCACCGTCGGGAAATCCTAAAGTAGAGCCAGATAACAATATAGTAGTTGATAGAAAATTTAATGAAATCGATAGGGGCGTAAGTATAACTGTAAAATATGATAAAACTACATATCCTAAAAATTTGTCATGGCTTGGCATTGAAAGGGCTAATGATTGGCTTAAAATATTAAAAGTAAGAACCGGATTAGGTGCTATTTATGAGAATGAGAAAATACAGATAGGGATGAAGGTATTTGATAAAAGCGGAAAAATGAGCGAAGCGCAAAGTTTTGGAATTGAATATTTGTCAATAGAAGAATTTGTTTCCAAAAGCCAAAATTATACTATTATACAAAATAAATTGTCAGCGTTATTTGAAAAGCATGGACCTCAATTCCGTATGCCATCTAAATTGTCTAATCTGGAAGCAATATATGATAAATGGGAGTATACAAAGATACTTGATGTATTAAGTTTTGCTAACGATCAAAAGGAGTTGATTGATTTATATAAACCAACAATGATTTTCTTTTATGTGTTTTCTACGAATGTTTGGAATAAAATAAATGAAAAGATTGGTGTTAGAAAAGGAATTAATGTTTTATATGGTGGGATTCAAATTGCAGCAAACAATATGCCCCAAGGAGAATTGATTCAAATACCTTTAAGTAAAAATATAGGTAGACAGAATCAAGCACATATTGTAATTCATTTTGAAAAATGTAGTGCAGATTTAGGTAGAAAAGGTTTTAAAAAAGAAATCACAGATTTGGCAAAAGAAATATCAAGAAAACTATTGGATGGTCCGTTAATGAAAGTGAAGCAATGCTTTAAGAAGAATACAGGTGCAGCACCTGATTTGATTCGGGAAAAAAAGATTTCTGAGTGGAAAGAACAAATGATAAAACATGAAAAAGAAAATCCCTTACAATTAGAAAATGACAATTTTTTTAAACCCTTGCATAGGATTTCCATTACTTCTATTCCAACAAGAGAACAGGATGTGATTGCATTATTTAACCAACTTATTGCTGGAGGTGTTATTCGGGGCATTCGTATCATGGCTACAAATGAACGGTCAACATACGATGGTTTGTATAGAATAGTAATAGAGGAACCTTCCGAAAATCATATTTATAATAGGGAAACAAATCCTTTGGGTATTGATGAAGAGATTGTCGAAAAATTCAAAGAAGATGCGACAGAGGGATTTATTTCCGAACCAAATGTATTGGAGTATAAATATTCATTGGATGGCTTGGTTGAAGATGTTGAGGACGGAACAAAGAATACAAATGATATAGGTTTGGTAGTTGCTTGGGAATCTGGTGACTTATATAAACGAAATTATTATATAGAATCATTATTGTTAGATGAAAATATTACTTTGCGATCATATCATGGAGTTACACATAGATTACGGGATATATCAACAAGTGAGTATATTTCTGAATTAATTCTTCTTAAAGATTTAATTCTATACTTATGTGATTATGATAAATGTATAGAACTCCAAGAAAAGTATGATGAGCAATAGGAAATATGATGGATTAGTATTGATAATTTTTTTCTTCGAAAGATACAATAAAATTATAACAAAACGATATAATTATAACAGAGAGGTTATTCAATATGAACATAGCCGCATACTGCCGTGTATCCACGGAAAAGGAAGACCAACTAAACAGTCTCGAAGCCCAAAAAGCTTTTTTTGCTGAATACACCACCCGCACAGGTGACACCCTTATAAGATTATATGCAGACGAGGGCATTTCCGGAACTAAAATTAAAAACCGGAAAGAATTCTTGCGCATGATGTCTGACGCTGAGCATGGCTTATTTGATATGGTAGTGGTAAAGGATATCTCTCGTTTTGCCCGTAATACAGTGGATCTTCTTCAAAATATTCGTAAATTAAAGTCATTAGGTATTGAAACCCAATTCCTTACTGCCAACATGACCAGCATGGGAAACAGTGAGTTTGTCCTGACCATTTTTGGCGCGTTGGCACAGGAAGAAAGCGCCAATACCTCCAAGCGTGTGAAGTTCGGAAAGAAGATGAATGCAGAAAAAGGACGAGTTCCTAATATTGTTTACGGCTATAATAAAACCATAGGTGATTATTTCAATTTGGAGATCAATCAGGAAGAAGCAAATATTATCCGTCAGATTTACCAGTGGTACACCAAAGAAGGTTAC
>CATJCJ010000596.1 GCA_949738935.1 uncultured Eubacteriales bacterium
AAAGTGTTCCTATCTCCTGATTATGAATCTCACGCATATTTTTATGATAATCTTTCTCTAATTTCTCACAGCTTTCCGCCAGCTCGTCACACTCAGCGATAAGCTCCTCAACAGACTGTTTGTTTTCCTCATACGCGGCGGTTAACTCATCAATCCTATATTTTAACCGTAAAGCTTCCGTGTCTGTTTCCTCACAAGTGTTAGAAAGATTTTCATATTCCGCGTTTAGGCTTTGTAACTCGCTGTACTGCTCTTTTGTGGTTTCTGTCATACCCTCCATTTCATCTTCCGTACTAACAATAACCCCAACAAACGCCGTCAGTCCAGCTATAACGCCGGCGGCTATCGTAATTCCCATAAAAAGAGGATTCGCGGCAATAGAGGCTGTAAGAGCGTCAACAGCGATTTTAACAGCGGTAAGCCCGGCAGCGGCAGCCGAAACAGCCAGCAGCGCCGCTGTAAATCCCGCCAGACCGGCTGTCACTCGGGGGTTATCTTTCAAAAAATCTCCCGTCCATTCAAAAGCCTTAGCGCCGGCGTTATATAATTTATCAAGAACAGGGTTTAACTGCCCGCCAATAACGTTTGACAAATTTTTAAAAGAGTTTTCCATAACTTCTTTGGAGTGTGCTGTTGTATCCGTCATTGTCTTATACGCTTTTTCAGTGGCTCCCGCCGACTCCCTCATTTCTCCCAAAACTTTGTTAAACTTCTCAGCTCCCGAGCCAAGCATTGAGAGAGCTCCGACTCCCGCCTCACTGCTGCTCCATAATCCCGCGAATTCTGTAGAGTTGCCGTTAACGCTTTGCCCCAATCTGTCAATAACGTCTCCAAGTGACCAGCCCGATTCCATAAGCTCAGCGAAACTTTGCCCTGTTTCCTGCATCAAAACATCAGCCACGCCGCTTCCGGCGTCTCCAAGCTCATTAAGCATAGCTTTTAAATATGTGCCTGTTTCAGCTGTCGCTATACCTCCGGCGGTCAAAAGAGCGTACGCCGCGGAAAGATTATCCATCTCAACGTTATAAGCCGAAGCTATAGGTATAACTTTGCCGACACTTGCCGCAAGCTCGTCAACACTTGTCTTTCCCAAATTCTGCGTGGTTATAAGCATATCGGAAATCTTATTAGCTTCTGACCCCTCAAGTCCGTAAGCGTTAAGAGCCGTGGTCAAAACGTCAACAGCCGTTGCCGCTTCCGTAAAACCACCTACAGACAATTTGTTCGCCGTGCCGACAAACTCAACAGCGTTCGCCGTATCGACACTTGCGGAGATAGCCTGATATGTCGCCTCCGAAAGGTCTTCCACGGACTGACCAGTTTCACTTGATAATGCCTGTATAGCCCCTGATATGTCATTTATCGGAACCTTTGATGTATCCGCTATTGATGACACTTTAGCTATACTTACCTCAAACTGAGCCGCCGAATCGGCGCACTGTAAAAATCCGTCAGCTATTTCCTGAACAATACTAAGTATTCCGGAAGTTATAAGAACATCTGATAAATTATTTACAGCGTCGTTTGACCTCTCACCAAACTCCTCCGTGCTTTCCCCGGCTTCTTCCGCTTCCTCGCCGATTCTTCTGAATTGCTGTCCTGCCTGCTCAGCACTGCCGCCAAGACTGCGCATGTTCTCCTCAGCGTTTTCCGCCGAATCTGTAAATTCCTCAACAGATTCTCTTGATTCCGAGATTGTCTCAGAAAGCTCATCAACATCCTCAAAGGTATTCTCAGAATTTATGCCAATATTATTCATCTTATTAATTGAGTCCACAACACTTTCAACCGATGACGATAAATTTTCCAGTTCGTCAGACGTTCTCGACAATGAATTTTCATAACCGCTGAATATATCCGAACTATGAGACAGTCTTTCAAATCTCTCCGACACTTTTTGAGCGTAATTCGATATTGAGCGTAGTTTATCGCTTATTTTGTCCTCGAGACTAAAAACCGTTGTCAATATTGTCTTTTTCGCCATTTTACCGCCCTCTTTCTGAAATTGAGCAGGAGGCTGTTCTTTTTAGCCTCCTGCTAGCCCGTGCGAGGCGCCGGTAAGCTTTGCTTACAAATTTCATTGCGGCGCCTCTGTGCATAAAAAAAGAATTACATATTTTTTTATACGCAATTCTTTTTTTTGTTATTATTAAAAATTTTTAAATCAAAAATCTTTACAAATTATTTTTTTGTGTTATAATTTAATTACAAAGGCAATCACCGCGTAAGCGGCTGACCATATGATGATAGAAAAATCCACCAATCACTAGCCAAAGTATCAGGGTGGTTTTTTCTATATATAGAGAAAAAAACGGTTACTACT
>CATJCJ010000597.1 GCA_949738935.1 uncultured Eubacteriales bacterium
CTCTATATATTGGCGCACCTTTCGTAAGCTTCCGCATTCATTTAAAACAGAACCTTTCATAACATGCTGACCCGTTTCATAGTCAAATAGAAAATCAACGCCGTTATCCTCTGTTTTTTCCTTGTCGTTAGTTAAGCTTTGCTCTATAAAAACACTTGGAAACAAAAATACCACCTCTTTTTTAACAATCAGAACCACCCGTAAAACGGGTGGTTTACTCTTAGCCTATAAGGCTATATTACTGGCTTGCGCTAAAGCGCTCTGAAAAGTCCGGCTTTTGCAAATATGTCCTACTGCTGTTAAAACAGCTGTTTCCGACTATCTTTTATTTACTTATAAAATTTTGAGTTGATTAAATTTCCTATACAATTTAGCTTAATTTTAAAGTATCTGGAAAATATCTATTCGGTGTAAAATTTTCTTTTTCAATATAATACTCATAGCTATAAGATTTTTTGAACCCCACGCATAGCGCAGGGTTTTCGTTTGACAATAAAAAAAGAGTAACTTAATAATTATTACTCTTTTTTTATACAGTATTTATATACTTAATTTATATAATACATATTGATTAAGAGAAACACCTTCTTTTTCCGCTTCTATAACAAGACGCTGATGCAAACTCTTTGGTAACCTTACATTAAATTTGCCGCTATAATTTTCTGATGTAACAGGTTCAGGAACATCAAAACCATTTTCAAGTTTAGTTTCTATATAACCCTCCATAGCCTCTTTCAAGTTCTCATAAAGTTCTTCTACAGTATCACCTGTACTTTGACATCCATCAAGTTCAAGAACTTTGCCATAGTAATATGAACCTGACTCATCATTTATAAAATTTATTATAAAATTATATGGCTTAGCTATATATTCGTTTATATTTTTTTTATTTTCAAACATACAGTCAACAGCAAGCGCTATGCCAAAATAAGGGATTTTACTCCCCTATTCTATTTAAAATATCTTTAACATATACCTTTTTTAACGGGGTTTCATCTTTTATAGTTATGACATTCCCTTTTTCATTAATGTACTGTCTATGAGAACCTTTTTGTCTGTCAAGCCTATACCCCCAAGCCTCAAGAACTTTATGTGCTTCTGACATTTTAATTCCGTTAGGCTGATTTTTCATTTTTTGAACTATCTTATCAACGCCTGCCATTACTTCACCTCCTATAGTTATAATACCATATCTGGTACTATAAGTCAAGAGGTTTTATTAAATTATTGAGACTAGCTATCCACTTTTTTCATATTCTCAAACTTTCCAAGAACGTACAGACTCTGATTATCATTTCCCGCCATACATATAAA
>CATJCJ010000598.1 GCA_949738935.1 uncultured Eubacteriales bacterium
GTTCTCGTTTCCTTTCGTCAACATTTTCATCACCCTACTTTATTATACCACATTAAATAAAAAAAGTCCAGCCTTTGCCGGACTTTTTCTACAGTCTGCGCCCCTGAGGATTTCCTCGGGGGCGTTTTTCTGTTTGCCATGTTGATGTTATATTATCTAAAATGTATTGCATGTTTTTGGCAGTTTTGACGATAAAATTACACGTTGCGCAAAATTTCGACATCTTGTGTTAAACTTATTGATAAATTGATAAGAGTATACTATAATTATTTTGTTGGTACAACCCTTTTGCAAGTCCAATAAATGACAATTTTTACATTTCAGCCGCTTTTTTTGACATTTTGATAAATGAGGGCTTGAAAATTTGGTGAAGTTGTGTTAATTTAAAATAAAAATGACCGTTTATACCGATTTTGCTACCGCTTGTCAGTTTTCTGTTGATTTTTGGCGGTAATTGCGGTAAACTAAAATACAATTAATCTATTTCACAGTTATGGATAATTGCATATTCTATAAAGTTTTAAGCTCTCACTTTATACGAGGAGGTACTATTATGTGGAAAATACTTAAAAACTCCGTACATAACAGGATTATTGCGGTGGTCTTTATGCTTATATTGGTTGTCAACCTTTTTGCTTTGCTTTCTGTAAACGGAGTGATATCAAAGACGACTAACGAATTGTTGAGCGTTTTAAGCTTACCCGTCACACTCATTTTAGCTGGTTTTGCCAACTTGAAAAACAATACTACCGAAACGAAGGAAATTGATTCAGAACAGAAGATTTTTGTCGGATTGCTAGACAAAAATAAGATTGATCTTACAGAAGAAAGAATATTGAAGCGTATAAGTCACAGGGAGAACATTGTAAAAAAGGTCAATGAACTGTTTAAACTCGAATGTGATGCTAAAGGACTTATCATTACTGGAGATAGCGGTGCCGGAAAATCCATTCTGCTTCGCTTTTTAGAGAATGATTTTAGAAATGCTGGGTATTGCGTGTATTTCAACGATGAATATAATGTTCTGAAAGAAGTGCTGAGAGGAAAAAACGGCGTACCAAGCAGGATTGAAACAAATAAAAAGTACGTTATAATTTTCGATCAATTTGAGGGATATCTTGACTATAATGCTGTAGAAAATTGGCTATGCAAAAACTGTGGTTCTTTTAAGAATTGTGTATTTGTGTTTTCGTTTCCTCAAAAATTCCTTACTGGCATTTATAATAAGATGTACGGAAAATTTAAGGATTTTAATCTTCAAACATATGTTTTGTATCTTGACTCACAAGATGAATATGAATATCTTACGAAGATTGCACGCGTTTCAAAAAAGGACTTCGATTTAATCGAAAAAAATGGGAATCGTATTCAGAGCAAAGAAGAACCGGAATGTATAAGGATATTGACTCATGTGGAACCGAGACGGTATTGCTGGAAGAATTATATGACGTCAAGCATGGGGTCTCGCCACTGATTGAAATGGAGTTTCTTGGCAAAATGGTTGAGGAGTCATATGGTGGACAGGATATAACACGGAAGAATTTTATTGAATATAAATTTGACAATTGGGCAAAATTCTTCGGTGATGAGGAAACCGCATATGCAGTTCTTGCCTTATTTACAAAGTTTAAGTCATACGGCATTGAGGATATTAGGCTGATTACGTTTGATCCCGCAAATAAGTTTCACGGAAAAAAGGACGGCGAAATTATCAGGATTCTAGATTCTACTGATTTTTTGAACCACGAAGATGGAAGCCCGCAAGTTGACGACAAGCCGTCAAATAACAGATTATTTACCCCCAAGCACGAGTATGTATGTGGAGCTATCCAAACCTACCTTGCCTCAAAAGAAGTACCCATAGGAATCAGAAACTATGTAGAATACTATAGAGCCTATTCCCCGATTGAAGAATACAAAAACAAAATACGGAAACGCTATGAAATATATAACCAAAGCCATATGATAATAAACGTCTTTTTATATGTAATGCTGAGCGTTATTTCATTGTATAATGTTTTATGCATTTACATCGAATCGGACAATCTTGACATTATTCTTCACCGCGTATTGTTTACTTGCATCAGTTTTTGCTCAGTATTTTATATTTATAATTATTGTGATAAGATAATGTGGGTAGGTAACCGCGTAGCAGCAATTATAACGTGTTTCGTCGGATTATTCACCGTAATCTTGTCATATGTTAAGCCAAGTTGGTGGGGTGTGTGTTTGGGGATTGAGATAATCTTTTTTTCGGCTTGCGTGGGTTTTTGTTTGGCAATCAAAACCACAGATAAGGCTTTTAAAAATCTGAGAAAAGACAGTGTTATGTTTTTTGCCATTGGAGTAAGCGTTGTATTATTAGGCATTGTCTTCATCATTTATTTCCCCCATATTAATGAAGAGTTCTATTTGCTGAAATATTCATATTACCCGTTATTCTTTGTTTATGTGCTTATGTCGGATATAAATCATATTAAAGTAGCTTATATTAAAAATAAGATAGGGTATATAAATATGTGCAAAGCTGGTAACCAAGTATTATAGAAAAACATCTGTCGGAATCTGAATCTCACGATTTAGATTCCGACAAATGCTTTAGAGCCTGTTCACATAAAGTGCTTGACAAGCAAATAAAAAAATGGTAAAATAAAAGTATGAGAATAACAAAAGAACAATTTTCAAAGATAGAGCA